>CAZOCW010000176.1:0-2375 GCA_964578405.1 uncultured archaeon
AATTTTTACATTAATTCTTTTTTAATCAGTTTATGGGCAGCGTTTATCTTTTGGAATGTTACGTGATCTCCATCAGCCATATCTGGATGATGTTTTTTAGCTAAATCTTTGTATTTTTTACTTATTAATTCAAAGTCGGTTTCGGTTGCATCAACACCTAGTGTTTTTCTTGCTTCTAAAAGTTGTTCTGAAAGATTGTCATCTTCTGAAAATTCACGTGTGAACTGATCAAGAGTTATCTCCTTGGTTAGTAATTTGTCTACTTCCAGCTTTAGAACCTTATCAATAATGTACAAGTTGTCAACAAATCTTGGAAGAAGAGAATAACTATATTTTAAATTTCTTCCTTCAAAATACCAAGCTACAGATGCTGGGGCTTTTCTTTGTGCTATTTGTTGCATTGGAAGGTCCACATTATCACGTTCTAAGCCTAGCTGCTTTAATGTTTTCATTATGTTATTTTGAATCAAGGTAGCCCTACGATCAAAAGAATTTGTTATATTCGGCATTGCTATTTCATTGCCTTTAATCTTTACCATTAAATTAGACTTGAAAAATCGTTTATAAAGATGATGTACGAACTAAAATTTAGATTTTTTGTTAAAACAGTACACTTTATAAGGCGTTATATTTACGATAACTTATGGAAGAAAAAATTAAAAATAATCCTGCTACGGAAGAAACAGAACAAACAGAAAATACGGCAAATCTAGATGAAACTATCGTTGAAAATAAAAATTCCCATGAAAGCAAACGGCAGGGTATTTTTAAAGTTACAACTGGGGACGAATCACAGCAGAGCTGTGGAATATTAGACCCAGTTGCAACAAATAAAGAAAAAGAATATTTTGAAAGACTACAACGTTTACAAGCAGAATTTGAAAATTTTAGAAAAAGAACAGAGAAAGAAAAACTTGAAAATGCAGCTAATTCTAATGCAAATTTAATTCATCAGCTACTTGAAGTACTTGATCATTTTGAATTGTCTTTAAAACATAATAAGGATCCTGGAATAATGCTTATTTATGAAGAATTAAATAAAATTTTAGAAAAACAGGGTCTAAGCGTAATTAATACTAAGGGCGAGTTTAATCCAAAAATCCACGAAGCTGTAATACAAGTTAATGGTGAAAAAGATGGAATTATTTTAGAGGAAATTCAGAGAGGATATTTGCTAAACCATAAGCTTTTAAGGGCCTCAAAAGTTAAAATAAGTAAGGTAACTCAATAAAAATGAACAAAACAATAGGAATTGATTTAGGAACAACATTTTCAGCAGTAAGTGTAATGGAAGGCGGTAGACCTAAGATTATACCAAATACTGAAGGAAATAATACTACTCCTAGTGTAGTCTCTATTAATGGACATGAGATCTTAGTTGGTGATGTAGCAAAAAGAGGCGCTGTTGCAAATCCTAAAAGTACAATTCGAAGTATAAAGAGATTAATGGGTACTAAAAAAATGTCAAGAGTTGGCGACAAAGAATATACTCCTGAACAAGTTTCTGCAATGATATTACAAAAATTAAAAAAAGATGCTGAGGCTTATTTAGGATACGAAGTAACTGATGCAGTAATTACTGTTCCAGCTTATTTTGGAGATGCACAAAGAAATGCTACTAAGGATGCTGGAGTTATTGCTGGATTAAACGTAAAAAGAATAATTAATGAACCAACTGCAGCAGCATTAGCTTATGGTCTTGAAAAATCTCATGATCATACTATTTTAGTTTTTGATTTTGGTGGCGGAACTTTTGATGTTTCTATCCTAGAACTTGGTGGCGGTATTTTTGAAGTTAAATCTACTAGCGGAGATAACTTTCTTGGTGGAGATGATATTGATAATCTTTTAATTGAATTTTTAATTCATGAATTCAAAAAAGAAAGTGGAATTGATTTAGCACACGATTTAGTTGCATTGCAAAGACTTAGAGATGCTTCTGAAAAAGCAAAAATAGAACTTAGTTCGGCTCAACAAACAAAAATAACTATTCCATATATTGCTTCTGGAGCAGATGGACCAAAACACTTAGATGTTACCTTAACTCGTGCGAACTTTGAAAAAATCTGTGAACCTATTTTTGAAAGATTGAAAAATCCAACAAAACAAGCACTTAAGGATGCTAAAATGCCAAAAATTGATAAAGTTATTTTAGTTGGCGGAAGTACAAGAATTCCTAAAGTTCAAAAATTAGTTGAAGAACTTACTGGCCTTGTTCCTGATAAATCAGTTAATCCTGATGAAGCTGTTTCGCTTGGTGCTGCAATACAGGGCGCAATTATAAGTGGAGATGTAAAAGATATTTTACTTTTAGATGTTACTTCTTTAACCCTTGGAATTGAAACTATGGGCGGACTTAAAATTGCTTTAATTGA
>CAZOCW010000177.1:0-2338 GCA_964578405.1 uncultured archaeon
TTACTGCAAACAAAGCGGTCCTTGCAAAACATGATTATGAAATTTTTAAGAGTGCGCAAAAAAACAAAGTGAATGTGTTATTTGAAGCCTCAGTTGGGGGATGTATTCCGATTATTAGAACAATTGAAGAAAGTTTTTCTTCAGACAATATAAAAAGTATTTATGGAATTTTAAATGGAACAACTAATTTTATTTTAACAAGAATGAATGAAGGAATGAGTTATGATGTTGCGTTAAAAAAAGCGCAAGAACTTGGTTTTGCGGAAAGAGATCCAACTTTTGATGTTGAGGGTAAAGATGCTGCTCAAAAAATATTTTTACTTGCCTCACTTGCGTTTGATGCAAAGTTTTCTAGTGAGCCTTATACTTCTGGAATAACTAATTTAACAAAAAAGGATATGGATTATGCAAAAGAGTTGGGTTATTCTGTTAAGTTGCTTGCAATTGCAAAAAAAGAAAATGGGGAAGTTGAGTTAAGAGTTCAACCATCCATGATTCCGACTTCAAGTTTATTTTCTGGAGTTATTAATGAAGTTAATGCGGTTTTGCTTTCAGGAAAACAAACTGGGGAAATATTTTTATCAGGCAAGGGTGCAGGAAAATTACCTACTGCGACTGTGGTTGTAACAGATATTCTTGAACTTGCATCACGAACTAGAGTAACTCAAAGGTTTTTTGAGAATACAAAAATAAAACCACTTTGTGGTACTATTTCAAAGTATTATTTTAGAGTTGGGCTTTTAGATCAGCCTGGCGGACTTGCGCAAGTTGCAAAGATTTTTGCTGAAGAAAAAATATCTATTTCAGGGTGTGCTCAAAAAGAAATTACTGGGGATGTGGTGCCTGTTGTATTTATTACTCACAAAGCAACTTGTGGTCAAATGGATGCTGCTGTAAAAAAATGTAATGCTTTAACTTGTGTTAAAGATAAAGTTGTTCTAATTAGAATTGAAGATTTGAAATAAAAGGAGTTAAGGGATTTTCCCTTAACAAAATTAGTTTTAATTAACAGTATCCGTAGTATCCGCAAACACTTCCTCTTGAGATGGATACTCCCCATCCGTCAGAGTTACTGTACATACTTACTCCAGTGCTATATCCTCTACCATAGTACCCACCATAATATGTTGGTGTTACGTAAGTGTATGTTGGGTAATATGCTGGATAGTAAGCTACTGCAGGTGTTTTGTAATAAGTTGTATTGTAAACGTATGTTGGATAACTATTTGTTACTACATATGATGGATATGAATATGAGTAATTTGTGTATGCTGGTGTTGGGTAGTAATTCATTGGATAATAATTATCTGTGTAATAATATCTATTGAATCCTGAATAAGCCATTGCTCCGCTTGCTATGAATAAAACTGCGGCAATTATCAAAACTAAATATGTCGCTCTCATATGCTCACCTTGTACATATACTACTGCGAACCTTATTTATAAAGCTTTCGTTAACGTGAATGAGTGAATAAGTTCTCTGGATAAGGCTTTTATAGCTCTTTAGGGATTATTCTTTAATGTTTAAGCGTTTTGTTTCTGGACTGAAAAAATTAGCTCCAAAGCGAAGAGCTTGGGATAACGATCCCATTTGGAAATTTTGGAAGACTCATCCAAACGATAGGCATGTGAAAAAAGACACTATTGTAAGTGTATTAACTCCACTTGAAAAGACACGGTACAAGAAATAATTTTAATTGATTTTTATGCAAGTAAAAAAACTCCCAACTAGATTACTAAGAGGCCCAAAAAAACAGGGGTTGCTTAAAGTAAAAAATGTTTTAAGAAAAGTTTTGAATATTTCTAAAAAACAGAGAATTAATACTCCTGATTCTGCTTTGTATAAACTTGAAAGAGCGGCTGCGCAAGCAAACTCTCACGGGACAGTTCTTTCTGAACGAGAAAGATTACTTTTGGATGAATTAGTAAAAAGAAAAAGAAGACAACTATCCGCACGTTCAAAAGCGGTTGATAGAAAAGAAGGGAATGTTGTTCTCCACGGGCCGTATAGTTAGTTTTATTATTTGAATTACTATTTTTTGAGAAGTTTTTTTGAATTAGTTATTCTTCAGTATAAGTATCTGTTCTTGTAAATTGAGTAATCTCTCCGCGTAAGTTTTTTGCTAGCAATTCTTTAGCTTCTTTTGCAGAATAATTTCCAAGTAACCATGCTAGTTTCATTAATGCAGTTTCAGGTAACATGTCCTCGCAATAAATTGCGCCAGTTTGTGCAACTTTTCGTAAATTTGTATAAACATGGGGGTGTACTCTTCCGTTTAAGCATTGTGAAGTAATTCCTACACTGCACCCTGAGTCAATTAGTTCTTTAATTTTTTTT
>CAZOCW010000178.1:0-2338 GCA_964578405.1 uncultured archaeon
TGTATCAAGTCATATCTGGAGAAGACCCATTTAAAGCATTTTTTTGACTAAAAAAATTTAGAACTAGTTTTGTTTTCAATTAAAATATGTTTAATTTATTGATAGAATTTTTCGCTTCTTTTCTTTTGAATTACAAATATTACTGCTGCAGCAATTGCAATTATTGCAAGTAAAATTATTCCAACAATACTTGAATTTGCTCCAAATAGAACTAGTCCAGTTGCTGCATTATCAATTTCTCTTTTAACAATTAAATTATTCAAATCCCCACTAACTTTTTGTAAAGATTGAGTTTTGTTAGAATCACTTTCTTGTAAAACTGAAATTTCATTTGAAATAATTTTTAGTGTTTCTGTTGTAGAAGCATTTTCTACTAATAGAGAATTAATTGTGTTTTGCTTAACATTCAAATCTTGCTTAAGAGAATTAATAGTATTATTTTGATCAGAAATTATTTTGTTTTGATCAATAACTTTAGTTTGAAGAATACTAATTTGTGCATCTAAAGCATCTTTTTGTGCTGTTGAAATTGGAGTAATAAAAGAAATATCTTTAGATTGTGAATCAACTACATCCCCACTGTTGAATACTTTTACTTTAATAGTTCTAGTAGATTCATTTTGCCCAGCAATAGATAAAACTGCCTTTACTTCAGTTGCTTTAATTGCTAAAACTGAAGAGGATAATTGAGTGTCATTAACAAATACTTTTGAAGAATGATTGAACACTTCAGCTAAAAGTAAATCATCCAAATAAACTCTCATTTCTTGATTTTCTGAAAGAGAATAATTCACTGAAACTGTAAAAGTAGTCCCTGCAGGGATACTATCCTGAGCTGTAATGCTTAAAGCAAACAAACTAGGGGCTATTATGCAAATTAAGGCCAAAAATATTGCTAGGTAACGCATGACAGAGGAATAACTAGGGTGTATAAAAAGCTATCTTTTTAAGGAAAAAAATGATCGATTTATTTCTTTAAATCCAGTCCATTTCTAAATCCGCTAGCTTTTTCATTTGCAAGAGCTAAACGTTTTCTTCCAATTATTCTATCCATTGCGGCAACAATTGCCCCTTGTTCGCCTAAGTTTCTACGTTTTTGAATAGCATCAATTTGTTCACGCAATTTTTCGAGTCTATTTAGGGACATATTTTCAAGCATAGAAGTTCTTTGAGTAGGATTAGCGATTTTTGCCCCGCGTGATCTTTCAACAAATCCTTTTTGATTAACAAAGAAGTATCTCTCCCCCTTAGTAACAGGAAAAACTAATTCTTCAGGGCGAGTGGTCTTAATTTCAGTAATTAATCTTTCTTTCTTTAGTTGTTTAATTGCGGAATTTAATGTAACAGGATAACTTTGAGTCATTTCTCGAAGTTCAGAAAAAGAAATGTGTGATACTTTTGGAGAATGCGCAGTAAAAAGACTTACAAAGGATAGTGCTTCTAAAGCAACCGCATCCGTTTGTTGGCTATAATGAAGTGCTCTTGATCTTTTCCAAAACCTTTGAACAGTATCTTCAGACACCTTAAATTTTAGGGCTATTTCTTTAGCAGTAAGTTTTCTTTTTGTTTTCAAATCAAACTCTCTAATTGATTTTTTTAAAATACTATCCGCTTGAGAGGAAAAACTAGTCCCCAAACGATTCAAAGAATATTGTAAAGTTCTTTCATCAAGACCTAACCCGGCAGCAATTGTTGCACGATCTGCATTAGGATTTTGTTCCAGAAGTGATTTCATTCGCGAAACAAGATTTACCTTTTTTGGATCATAAGTCCTATCAGAGTGAATTCTTTTTCCCCCACGCTGAGCAGCAATTGGTTTGTTTAAATTAGTCACCATATTAACGCTTATTGGGGAAAGAGGGTGACTTGCTTGTTTAGCAATCATTTCAACAGTTTTTTTATCATACAAATTTGAAGAAGATCTTTCTTTTAGTAACTTTAAAATTAATTGTTTTCTTTGTTCGGATAAAGGTAATCTTTGAGAGTTATCAATTATGTGCCTTGATAACTCTGCTGCTTGTTTTGGAGTTAATTCTCGCCCTGCAACTCTTTCAGCAGGATTTGGCCCTAAAAAATCCCCTGCTCTTTTACGCAAAGTCTTGTAATTTATCTCTCTTCCGTAACGGTTAGCAATGTGTGTTCTAACATCTTCTAAAGAAAATCTTTTTCGCATAGGCATAATAGAATTAGTGCTTTAGAGGAATAAAAAGGTTTGTCAGAGATAAAAAAAGATAAAATTATCTATGCACTAATTGAAAACAAAAATAAACCGAAGAAGCTCACTCTTAAGGGTACTTTGGTAATTTTATTGATATTAACAATATTTGTTCTCTTAATG
>CAZOCW010000179.1:0-447 GCA_964578405.1 uncultured archaeon
GAATAATTATCATGTGAAGCCAGTTAAGCTCTGTGAAGTCTTAGTTATAGAAACAGATGAAGGACTGAAAGCAAGAATCACCAAAGATTATCGCTTAAAAAAATATAAATGGTTTTGGCTTGATTAATAAAACCAAGTTTAGCCCATTGGAAAATGTGGTAAATGGAAACAGTGGAAAGTTACCAATACGATTATAATTCTCTATAACATGGGTGATTGTATGGAGATAATTACTAAAACATTGGTAATGGTAATAAGAATAGTTGAGAACCCTGGGAAAAAATAACCAAGTTTAAATCTATTCAAAATTGACTCTAAAATAATTTATCGAATATAAAACTACCTAATAAACAAGTTAAATTCATTCAAAGTTAGAACAAACATTTAATGGTAAATGGTAAATTATCTAAATAGTTGAACCATTGGCGGTTTATCGAATATAAAATG
>CAZOCW010000179.1:457-2329 GCA_964578405.1 uncultured archaeon
GGTTACTAGAGTGGCAGATGGGGACTGGTATGAGAATGGTAAATGGAAAGTCTTTAGGAAGTTAAGGATCTGGGATATTGGCAAGGCATTAATACAGAGTCTAAAAGAAGTAGAAAAGCAATTTCAAAAACTCTATAAATCCCCTTTTCCTCCACCTTATATGGATAAAAAACAAATGTCCGAAAGAGATGTCTGTACGAAATTTATCGCTCCTGCAATAATTAAAGCTGGGTGGAATAAAGATACTCAAATGAGAGAAGAAGTTTCTTTTACGGATGGACGAATTATTGTTTATGGGAAATCTGTTAAGAGAGGACAAAGAAAGAGAGCAGACTATATTCTTTATTATAAATCAAATTTACCTCTTGCAATAGTTGAAGCAAAAGATAATAAGTGTTCAATGGGCGAAGGTATGCAACAAGCCCTAGACTATGCGGAGACATTAGATATTCCCTTTGCTTTTAGCTCAAATGGAGATGGCTTTGTTTTTCACGATAGACAAGCTGGAAAGGAAAAGAAGTTATCTTTAGACAATTTTCCATCGCCTAAGGAACTTTGGGAATTACATAAAAAATACAAAGGAATTACAAATGATGTTGAGGATATAATTACTACTGATTATTATTTTGAACCAGGATATAAACAACCCAGATATTATCAGCAGATTGCAATTAATAGAACTGTAGAACACATTGCCAAAGGAAACAAACGAGCTCTCTTGGTTATGGCGACTGGAACAGGAAAAACATATACTGCTTTTCAAATTCTATGGAGATTAAAACAGGCGAAGAAGTCCAGCAGAGTTTTATATCTTGCAGATAGAAATGTTTTAATTGACCAAACAAAAACTAACGACTTTAAACCATTTAGTAAGGTGATAACAAAAGTAGGTGGTAGAAAGGCAGACCCTGCTTTCGAAGTTTATATGGCTCTTTATCAGGGACTATCTGGAAACGAAGATTGGAAAAATATTTACAAGCAATTTTCTAAAGACTTTTTTGATTTAGTAGTAGTTGATGAGTGTCACAGAGGTAGCGCGAAGGTTGATTCTGCATGGAGAGAAATTTTGGAATATTTTTCATCTGCTTCTCAAATCGGTATGACTGCAACACCTAAAGAAACTAAAGAAGTTTCCAATATGGACTATTTTGGAAAAGCAATTTACACTTACTCCCTGAAACAAGGGATTGAAGATGGATTTTTAGCACCTTATAGAGTTATTAAAGTTGCAATAGATAAAGATGTCCAAGGATATAGACCCAAGAAAGGAGAATTAGATGAACAAGGAAATGAGATTCCAGACGAAGTTTATATGTCCAAGGAGTTTGATAAAAAAATTGTAATTGACGAAAGAACTGAAGTAGTAGCTAAAAAGATTTCAGAATTTTTGAAGAATACAGATAGGTTCTCGAAAACCATTGTGTTTTGTGTAGACATTGAGCATGCTGAAAGAATGAGGCAGGCTTTGATAAATGAAAATTCTGATTTATACAAAGAAAATAGTAAATATATCATGAGAATTACAGGGGATAATGAAATCGGGAAACAACAACTAGATAACTTTATCGACCCCGCTTCTAAATATCCAGTAATCGCAACAACTTCTAAATTAATGAATACAGGTATCGATGCTCAGACATGTAAACTCATTGTGTTAGATTCCCCGATTCAGTCTACTACCGAATTTAAGCAGATTATCGGTAGAGGAACAAGAATTAATCAAGAGTACAATAAATATTATTTTACAATAATTGATTTTAGAAATGTTACAAACTTATTTGCAGACCCTAAATTTGATGGTGAACCAATCCAGATTTATACTGCTAAGAAAGGAGAGCTTAAACCAGAAGATATGCTAAACAAAAAAGAAGA
>CAZOCW010000180.1:0-2311 GCA_964578405.1 uncultured archaeon
TTTGGATTGATTGCTGGAGTGCATCGCAGGTTTGCATGAGTTGTTCTAATTTTTGGACTATGCGCTGCTGCTCGGCAAGTGGGGGAAGGGGAATTATCAAATTTTCTTTTAAATAACTAATTGATCCTAAATTTTTCATAGCACTTCCCTTAGCATCATCATTAACTCTTCCTTTTATTAATGATTTAAAAACATTTAAAAAATATTCGTTAGATATTATTTTATTATTCAGTTTGATTTTTAATAATGCTTGATTAATTATTCCAATTGGTGCCTCTTTAGGCAAAATATAAGTCTCGCCAATTGTTCCTGCACAGCTAATAATAATATCTCCCGGATAAGCTAAAAAGGATTCTAGATTTGGGTGCGTTTCTAAATCAATATAATAATTACCAATCTCGTAAGATTTATAAATTGCATTTTTTTGCTCATAAACTTTTGTGGAATTATCTGATATTGGAACAAACATTGCCTTTGTTATTGAACTTCCAAAAGGACCTCTCCTCATTGCATCATTTGCATATTCAAGTAATTCCTGAAATCTAACCCAACACCAATTAGAAGGAATATTAAAAGATATTTCATCTTCAGAAATTGGTGGTAAGTCTTTCAACTTTTTGAGCTTCTTTTCTTTAATAAGTTTTTCTTTTTCTACTTTTATTTTTTTTAGCAATTCGCTGGCGGTTTCGTCTTTGGGGTTTTGAGGGATTAATTTTCCCTGCACTGCATCCTGAAGTAGTTGCTGGCGAAGACACTTTACTAAGTCGGATTGGTGGATGAGTTCAATGGTGAGTTTCTCTTTTGTTTCTTCTGCATTTACAAACTGATTTTTAATTTCAATTTGTTTATCAATATCAATATATGGCAACTCATATCTTCCAAAAGCTGTTAATCCAATGGCTTCTTTTGAGGTTCCTGCTTTTGTGTTTTTTACAATATCATTTTTCAGTTCATTAAATAAGATATGGTAAAACCTTAGATCAATTGGATATTTTTCTTGGTCTTTGGGTGTAATAATAAAACATAAATCACTAGAAATAAATTTTCCATTCACATAATGAGTTCTTCCTAAAGAACCGGAAGCAGCAGCAGCAAAAATCAAAGCTTCGCAATCAAAAGAATATTCATTGTGAGTTTTCCATTCTGCTGAAGCAGTGATAAAATCATATTTGCCAGGAATGCATTTTGAACTTTGAATTATGCCTTTTTCAAAATTAAAGAGAGTATCTATTCTTTCTAAACTCACAGTGATATATTTTATATTTATTTCTTTCGCCCTTTCAGGGCTTAAATAGTTTATAATTCATTACACAGGGCGTTGCCCTGTGCTATTGTTTTAAGCCCTTGCAGGGCTAATTTGTTGGGCTAAAGCCCATTTTATTTTTATTCTCTAATCCACTATCTAAAGGTAGTGGCAATTCATTATAATGTTTCTTTTAATTTGTTTAATAAATCATTAGTTTTTCCAAAGCTCTTTGACAACATTTGTATTAATTCAGCACTGCTGTGTTCCTGCTCTTCTTCCTGTTTTGTTGGGTTTTTAATATCCAAATCATAGCCACGTTCTATAATTGTTTTAATATTAACTTTCCAGCTTATATCGCTTTCTTCACGATGTTTCCACCATTTTTTGATTGGGTCAAATTCTTTCAGTTGGATTGGACGGGTTTTGTTGTAAGCTTTCTGACCTTCCGGTAAACGGTGTTCGTAATACCATATTTCTTTAGTAGGTGTTCCTTTCACAAAGAATAGAAGATTTGTTGCAACTGTTGCATAAGGCTGGAAAACTGAATTTGGCAGGCGGATTATTGTGTGCAAATTGCAATCTTCCAATAATTTTTGCCTTACTCTTTGTTTTACTCCCTCACCTGTCAGAGAACCGTCAGGTAAAACAATCCCGGCTCTCCCGTCTTTTTTCAGCAAGTGAATCATTAAAATCAGGAAGAGGTCGGCACTTTCCTTTGTGCGGTAAGTCTGGGGAAAATTGGTTTCATTATTATTGGCAACGATACCTCCAAAAGGAGGATTTGCAAGTATTACATTTACCCGGTTCTTTTCAGTATAGCTGCTTAAAGGCTGGTCGAGAGAGTCGCGAAAGGTTATATTCGGCACCTCCATGTCGTGCAAAATAAGATTGGTTGTTGCCAGCAGATAAGGCAGGGGTTTGTATTCCCAGCCGATAATGTTTTCTTCAATGCTCTTGCGTTCGTCAATGCTGTTAGCCTGTTTTTTCAAATGTTCTATAGCACAGGAAAGATAACCTCCGGTTCCGCAATCCGGGTCTAATATCTTTTCTCCTAATTTGGGGTCT
>CAZOCW010000181.1:0-1380 GCA_964578405.1 uncultured archaeon
CTCACAAGAAAGCCGGTACTATTTGGGCAGTACAATTAAACTATTTCCCAAAGGGGGGAATTATGCTGCAGAATATTATTTAGAAAACTAGTTTTTTGAGTTAAATAAATGCTTAAATAGCTAAACTGCGTATTACTTTAGATTATTCATGAATAAAAGTGGGAGTTTTGTTATTTTAGTTTCCTTAATTGTTTTAACTGTTCTTTTCACAGGTTGTATAAATTCAAGTAATTCCGATGCGAATAATTCTGACGGGCTTAAAACTTTTGGAGAGACTGCTGGGAGAATTGATTCTAACTCTGTGCAAGGTCCCACTAATTTAACTACCGGCACTTCTATTAAAAATGTCAGAGCATTAGCAGGCATGGGAATTATTGTACCTACTTATAATCCTGATTTTAATTTTGTTCCGTTTTTTATTTCTCCAGATACTAATGCGGAGAAAGATTCTAATTTCGGGTATGGTTCAAAAGTATATTCTGTAAAACTTGATGCTAATATTGTATATTCTGAAATAGATGGGGAAAAATTAATGTTAGATGTGTATTCTCCAATTGGTGCAATTAATTCTCCAGTAATTATGGCTGTTCATGGTGGCGGATTTATTTTTGGATCAAAAGATGATATTAATGATTTGACTTTAGCAAAATATGGTTACACCGTAGTTTCAATAAATTATAGACTTGCTCCAAAGTCTTCTTTCCCTGCACAAATAATTGATCTTAAGACTGCAGTTAAATGGATAAAAGCAAACTCAAAAAAATATCGTTATAATTCAAATAAATTAGCTGCAATTGGTCTCTCAGCTGGAGGGCATCTTGTAAACATGCTTGCTTTAACAGGTGGGAAAACAGAATTTGAGGGAATAAATTACAAACCAGAATATGCGAACTATGATAGTAATGTAAATTATTTAGTTGATTTTTATGGTCCATCTGATTTTACAAATGAAAATATTCTTGGTACTGTTGTTGGTAAAGCTTCCATAACTGCGCTACTTGGATGTAGTCCAAATCTTCGTGATCAATGTTTAAAAGATTCAGCTGAAGCTAGCCCGGCTTATTATGTTAAATCCAAAGCAATCCCTTACTTAATTATACATGGGGATGTTGATACAACAGTTTCTCCTCAACAATCAGGAGAACTTTACCAACTTCTTAAAGCAAATTCAACTGATGTTACTTTAATTATTGCTCATGGAGAAGGGCACGGAATACCAGCATATGATTACATGGGAAAAGCACTAAAATGGTTAGATTCAAAAATGAAATAATTTCTGAATTATTTCTAAAATATTTTATTTATGTTTAAAGAACAAATTATTATAGTTAAATGCGGTTAATACCATATGTCCAATAAGAGTAATTCGGAGTTTTTTTC
>CAZOCW010000181.1:1390-2306 GCA_964578405.1 uncultured archaeon
TCTGCGCAAGGCCTGCCCTGTGCTTCAGCTCAGGGCCTGTCTTGGTCAACAGGCCAAGGAACAATTGAGTACTTGGTAATAATTGCGGTAGTTGTTGTTCTTTCTTTAGTGGTTGTTGGAATAATTTCTTCAACCTCTGGTAATTCTATTCAAAGTGTTTCACAAGCGTCTACAAAAATTGGGCAGTCAATTGGGGGAATTTCTATTTCTGAAGCAGTGGTAAGTCAGGATGGAAATGGAAGTATTACTTTAGCAAATAACTCGGGGGGAGTTTTGTATATTAAAAGAGTACAAGTGGAGGGAGTGGATTCAAGTTACAATTCTACAACTGCTTTACCTCAAGGAAGTAAAACTAATTTTATTATAGGGGATGTTGGACTTAATTGTGATTGTAATGGTCTTGTAGGAAAAACAAAAACTTGTTCAGTAATTATAACAGCAAACTCTGAATATGGAGTTGAAAAAATATTTGAATCAAAAGTCACTGTTGATTGTGTAACTGAAACAACTCCTAATACTCAAGTTCCAATAGTAATCCCACTTAGTTCTGAAAAGAAAATAATTACTTTTGATCTAAATGGAATCTGGCCAAAAATACACGGAACAATATACGATAATAACAAAACGATTGGAGTAAGAGTTCCATTTGGAACAACTGTTATTGGATTAGTTCCCATTGTTGCGGTTTCAGACAAAGCAACAATTAGCCCTTCTTCATTAGTTAGTTTAACAAGTAATCCTCAAACATACAGAGTGACTGCAGAAAATGGCACTACTCAAGATTACAATGTGAATGTTACTGTTGCCCCATTACCAACTTATTCAAGATTGCCTTTAGAATGGGATGAATCTGGAAACCCTGATGCAAAACCAACTTGGTGGCAAGCGATTGCATATTGTGCAAGTTTACCTACTA
>CAZOCW010000182.1:0-2288 GCA_964578405.1 uncultured archaeon
TGCTAAAGTTTCATAACCACTAGTTCCAGTTCCAACTGTTCCTTTATTTGGAATATCAAGAAACATTTTACACTGATCATACTTTGCACATTCGCTAGCAATTTCGGTATACGTATCTTTACTATTTGCTGCAGAACAACTTCTCCAAGTATTAACAAAACATGATGCTTCATTAAAACCTTCATCTTTTGTTTCAACACAAACTTCTTGATTAAAATCTGCACAAGGCTCTATTGTAACTTCTCCGTCCATACAAACTCCTCTAAACCATCTGGAGCCAACAGGCGCAACCCCTGCATCTTCAGTATTGCTATAGTCGCTAATACACCAAGACTCTCCGTGTTTTTTACCATTTAAGCAATTTAAATCTCTGCAAACATAATTGCCCATTTCTGCTTTTGTATCTTTTCCAGCTCGATAATTATAACACCTACTTCCTGCAAGATAATCACAATTTCCACAAGATGCCCCTGGAGTAGAACAAGAATCTTCAGGTAAAATAATTTTGTTCCAATAATCGAGTTTATCAAATTTTTTTGCATCATAAACATTAGCGGGATTTCCACAAGTATCTAAATAATATATCTGGTCTTTATCAGGTAGACAAGTTGTATTCTTAGAAGGCTTACATGTTGTACCAAGTTCTTTTGAAGTACATAAATAATCCGCATAAAATTCTCCTATCTTACAAGATTTTTTTGTAGTAAACTTACAATTTTTTTCATTAGAAAAATCGTCACTTGTTGTAACACAAGCGCCTTTATCGGTTAAGCCTATTTTAGAATTACATGTGCCATCTTTATCAAGTGGTTGAAAATCTTTTTCAAAATCAAGTTCTCTTGAAAGTTTTGTGCACTGTCTTGTTGTTGTTATTGAGGATTCTTCGCCCAAGATACAACAACCAAGTGAACACTGTGGAATTTCGCAAGTTTTATCTTTACTCCAGTTTCCACCATTAGTTTCGCATTTTTCTTTAGGTGCATTAAATGAACATGAACCGGATTCACCATCATAACAACAACCTGGCTGACATTTTTCAACTAAACTACAATCAGTAGAAATTAAATCGCTTTTACAAGCTTGGGTATCTACATTTGCCATGTTCACACAAGTTGCCCCATCTTTTGCTTCAAGGCAACATCCTTTTGGAATCCAGTCAAGTGTAGAACTTGTTGAAGTGCTTTCTGCAGCACTAACTTGTGGAGTACTTGCAATAGTAACTCCTACAGCCATTCCACCAATAATGAATGCAAATGAAACAATAGATATTACCATCGTAAAAATTTCAAAGAAAGTTTGCGCTACAATTTTTTTATTCAATTTATCTCTTTTTTTATTTTCCATGTTTGATTATAATCCTGCAGGTAAAACACAACTTTTAATTGCAATATTAATTTCTTTTTCACTAACCTTATCCGTTAGAGTATATACTTTAGTTTGATCACTTGCTATAAATCTTTTTATTGAAATATCTGGATACCACATCATCCAGTTAAGATTGTTGAATTCACAAATAGTTGATTCGTAATTAACAATAATTCTTGCAGTATCCACAAGCCGATACATGGGGCTTATTAGCTCTACTCTAAAATTTTCAAAATTTCTAGTATCGCTAGCTTTACTCATAGTAATTTTTTTATTTATATCATAAATTATTGAACTTTTTCCAAAATCAAGTTTAGCAGTCATGTTTCCTTCTTTAACTTCATAACCCTTTCTTTTCAAGCTTGAAACTAAATTATTAAAACAAACTTCAACTTTAGGTTTCATGGTTTTTTCCATTTCATTTCGGACATATCCTACTAACATTGGTTCTTGATTTGTACATGGAAGATAAAATTGCCATGCTTTACAAAGATATTTTACTTTTTCATTTTTGTATAAAATATAGTTATCAGTGATATTTAAAAAAAGATTAGCTTCAAGATATTTATTTTCAACTTTTACAAGTTCTTCATCTATGCATTTTTGAACATAAGTATGTGGATCTTCAATCGCAGTTAAATCTGCACTTGGTTTTTTAAAGACCATTACTAAAAGCGCCATACTTACCACTAAGGCTAATGCAATTATTACAAAAATAGTTATCTGTCCCGACTTGCTTCTTTCACCTCTTTTTATCATATTTTTATATCATTTTCTCCTTTTTATATATTCTTAATAAGTTTTTATTATGTTTGTTTTTTATTTAATTCGTTAAAAACGAACAATCATAAATTTTTAATTTCTGAGCATCAAAAAGCTTGCAAGTTGAACCCGAAGTCTTCAAAACGCGAGTTTTGAATGAA
>CAZOCW010000183.1:0-2285 GCA_964578405.1 uncultured archaeon
GAAGCAAGACTATACCAAGAGGTTCTTGTTTCACGAATCATTGACAAAGGGAATACATTAGTTGTTGCACCAACTGCACTAGGAAAAACCATTGTTGCAGTAATGCTTGCAGCATACACTTTAGAAAAAACTCCTGATAAAAAAATTCTTTTCCTCGCACCAACAAAACCTTTAGTTGTTCAGCACGAAAAAAGTTTTAAAAAATTCTTAAACATTGATGAAGACAAAATTATTTCAATTACAGGAACTACAAAAGTAAAAGAAAGAGAAGAAACTTACAAAACAAAAACAATAATTAATGCTACCCCCCAAACAATTGAAAATGATTTACTAAATGGAAAAATTTCCCTTAAAGATTTTGGACTTGTAATTTATGATGAAGCACATAGAGCAGTAGGAGATTATGCATATGTTTTTGTCAATCTTCAACTACAAAAACAAAATCCAAATTGTTTAGTTCTTGCACTAACTGCAAGTCCTGGAAGCGAAGAAGAACACATACAAGATGTTTGTAGAAACTTGGCAATTAAAAATATTGAAATTAAAGAACAAACTGATGCAGATGTAAAACCATATGTTAAAGAAATAGAAATTGATTGGGTAAAAGTGGATCTTCCCAAAGAATTTTTAACTATTAAAGAACACTTGGAGAACTTTCAAGTAAAACAATTAAAACAACTAAAATCAATTGGACTTGCAACAACTGAAAATAGAAGATACTACAATAAGTTTCGATTACTTGAAATGCAATCCACAATTAGAAGAAGAATAATGAGTAGCGGAAACTCTCAACCAAGTTTATTTTTTGCTGCAAGCAAATGCGCGGCAATGTTAAAAGTCAGCCACGCTGAAGAACTAATTGAAACACAAGGAATTGGAGCACTAAATAATTATTTTGAAAAATTACTTGATGAAGCAGCAAAAGGAAAAAGTAAAGCTGCAAAACAAATAATTGCGGATGAAGACATTAAACTTGCAATACTATTAACACACAAATTATTTGATGCAAAAGTACAACACCCCAAATACGCTGAACTAAAAAAAATTGTTTTAAATCAATTACGCACTAATCCTGAAAGTAAAATAATTGTTTTTAACCACTACAGGGATTCAATACTTGAAGTTGTGGAGTTTTTAACAAACGGGGAAGGCACTGAAATTATCCACCCAACAAAATTCATCGGACAGGCAACTAAGGGAGCAGAAAAGGGAATGAGTCAAAAATTACAACAAATTGTTCTTGAGGAATTACGCGCTGATAAACACAATGTACTTGTTGCATCAAGTGTTGCAGAAGAAGGACTAGATATCCCCGCAGTTGATCTTGTAATTTTCTTCGAACCAGTTCCAAGTGAAATACGAACAATTCAAAGAAGAGGAAGAACTGGAAGACACGAAAAAGGAAAAATGATTGTACTCATGGCAAAAAATACTAGAGATGAAGCATTCTACTGGACTGCACGCGCAAAAGAAAAGAAAATGAAAGCAACTTTACACACAATGAAAGATGCAGCTTTACTGCCAGCAAACAGTGAAAAGAAAAAAACTCCAATGGGAATTGAACAAACATTACTTTCTTCATTTGCTGGAGAAAAAGAAAAAAGTGACAAAATAATTATTTTTGTTGACTCAAGAGAACAAGCTTCAACAGTGAACAAAGAACTTTTCACTCACGAGGATGTAAAAATAATAATGAAACCACTTGACATTGGAGATTATATTTTGAGCAA
The DNA here is from genome assembly GCA_964578405.1 of uncultured archaeon. GTDB lineage: Archaea > Iainarchaeota > Iainarchaeia > Iainarchaeales > JAAZKV01 > JAAZKV01. The sequence goes on from CAZOCW010000183.1 coordinate 1,731, forward strand.
AGATGTTTGTGTTGAAAGAAAAACAATTGAAGATTTCCTTTCATCCATGATTGATGGAAGATTATTTTCACAAATCATGAACATGAAACAAGCTTATGCAAAACCATTAATTTTACTTGAAGGAAATATGGAAGAAATATTTACCACAAGAAACATTCACAAAAATTCTATCATTGGAGCACTAACTTCAATTGCGCTAGATTACCAAATCCCAGTACTTAATACAAAAAATGCAAAAGAAACAGCGGATTATTTGTATGTTGTTGCAAAACGAGAACAAATTGGATTTTCCCTTGGAGGGAATTGCTTCTCCAAATCAGCTATTGTATCTTTCACATCTGGAAATATAATATCAGCAATATCTTTTCGTGTAGTCATAACTTATAAACTATAGATAAAAAATCTGACTGCTATAAAACATATCTTAAGATAAAATAATTATCCTCACCTCAAATTCAAGTCAGCTTTTTTCAATCGTTTCAACATTTCAACGCTTTATCGTTTTAAATTTTCTATTGAAAATAACAATTTTTTGAGAAATGAATTACGAAATGT
>CAZOCW010000184.1:0-2281 GCA_964578405.1 uncultured archaeon
TTTTTTTGATTCTAAAGATATTGTTTTTTTTGAGAAAGAGATTTCTAAGAATTGTGTTAAAGGGGTTTCTATTGATGAAGGGTACAAGGTTAGTTATGCTGATTTTGATGCTAAAAAGGGTGTTACTGTTTGGGTGGATAAGGATGCTAAAAAGGTTTTGTGTGTTTATGCTTTAGATTTGAGTGCGGGGGAGAGAGTTGTTTGTTTGAGTGGGACAAAATTTAATGTGGATTCGAATAAGTGTGAGTCGAAGCCTGATATTAATTTTGTTTGTTCAATTGGAGTTTATAATTCCGTTTCTTTGAAGTGTGAGTTTGTTCCTCAGATTCAGGCGACTTGTTCTACTGGAATATTTAATTCTGATTTGAATAAGTGTGAGTATGTTGCGCAAGTGGTTTCGACTTGTGCTCAAGGAGTTTATAATTCAGTAATAAATAAATGTGAAATTATTCCTGTAACTCAAGTTATTTGTTCTCAAGGAGTTTTTAATGAGGATACTAATACTTGTGAGTTTGTTCCTCCTGTTCAATATGTTTGTTCTCAAGGAATTTATAATGAAGCAACTCAAACTTGTATTTATACTCCTCCAGTGATCCCGCCTGTAATTCAAACTTGTATTCAACAAAGTGGAAATATTTGTTCTTCCACACAAACTTGTTCTGGGGAAGTAAAGATTGCTTCAGATACTGCAAATTGTTGTTCGGGTGAGTGTGTTGATAATTCTGGAAGTAATGTAACTATGCCTTATATTGTATTTCGTTCTCATCAACACGGATATTTGCCTTGGCCTGATAAAGATTTTAACAATAGATTTGCAGAAATGGAAAAGACTATTGCATTATTTGATAAATACAATGCTTCTCTTACAATTGGATTTGGTGCAGAGTGGTTGGAAAAAATTATGGAAAATGAAACTAAAGTAGCTATAGTTCGACAATGGCAGGCAAATGGTCATGAAATAGGAATAGAACATCATTGTGCTACACATGGTGGATGGGATGGTTATGCTAATGTTCCTAAAAAAACTGCAGAGAAATTATTTTCTACTTCTTATGGTTATCCTAAAGATTATTTTGGAACTTTTGATTTTATTTACGAAAAATTTAATAAATTGGCTGGAAAAACAGTTAAAACAATGGATCTTTGTATGAAAAGTTATGATATTCCCCAAGATGTTGTCTATAATCTAGATGGTCAGCCAAAATATCCCCCATATATTGACTCAAGAACATCCAAAGTTATGGCTAATATGTTTAATGATCATCTTGTTTACACTTTGAACGAGCGTTCTGGATATGTGGATAATAATTGGAGTTTGGCTTTTGAGCAATGTATTAGTGCTAGTCCTACTGAAATTTGTACGTTCGTAGCGCATGATGAAGATTATATCCTGGATAATAGGGCTGCTTTAGAAAAAGTTCTGAAGTATTTCTACGAAAAAGATCCTAAAGGAAAGAAAACTATGACTGTAACAGAAGTGATGGAAAATTATGTTATTCCTAATGATTTAATAATTCATGAACGGTGTGGCAATACAGCTTGTGATCAAGAAGAATTTGAAACAGGTTCGTGTCCAATTGATTGTAATGTCCCGCAATGTAATAAATGCACTACTTTTGGTTGTGCAGGTATTCTATGCGTTGATCAATATTGTTCAAACGTAAGGGGCGGTCAACTGGATTGTGAATCAGGTAATCCTCATAAAATATATCTTATGGGGAGAACAAATGAAATATGTGGGGATAATGTTTGTAATTATCTTTATGGAGAAAATGCAAAAAATTGCAGGCAGGATTGTTTTGGTTGTGGAGATTATTATTGCGATGCTATTGGATCAGAAACTCAAACAAATTGCGAGAATGATTGCAAGGTTGCTGGTGAGAAAACTCTCGAACCAACTCCTGAACTAACTTGTTATGATCTTGACGGAACTAAATGTATTAATGGGTCTGTATGTTCAGTACCGGTAACTAAAACTTCAGATACTAAAAATTGTTGTGTTGATGGAGTATGTGTTGATGGTTAATTTATATTTTCGGGAAAACTAATTAGTTTTAATAAATCCTGTTAGTTTTGCCACCCAAAGCAGTTTTTATTCCTTTCTTATCTTTATATATTACACAAAGTTAATGGGGAGAATTGAGAAAATGGGACTATTTGATTTCTTAAAAGGCAACAAAGCAAAGCATGGCTTTGCGAGTGTTGCAAAACCTGGGCTTTTGCAACAAAAAGAACAAGCTGTTATTAAAGAAATAAAAAAAGACTTAGGCGTTTGTGTCCC
>CAZOCW010000185.1:0-2259 GCA_964578405.1 uncultured archaeon
GAGTAGAAGTACTTGACCAAGCAATAAACGTTGCAACTCAATCTTCAGTAGATATTATTACTAAATCATCTGTAGCTGTAAGAGACGCAACTCTAAGAAGAGAAGAAATTTCACTTATTGATGAAGATGCAATGAGAGGATATATTACTCGAATGAATGAGTGCGTAACTGATTTCAACGAAAGATTCGATAAAATCAAAGGAATAGCAGATCGGTCTCAAGCAGACAGATACAATTTACCAGTTGATAAACCTGCAGCTTAAAACTGCTTTTTATTTTTTTATTTTTATTAATTAAATTGTGTATAAAAAATTAGATGAAAAAAGAAAATGCAAAGAAAAATTATATTAAATAATCAAAAGATAATCCAACTATAAGATACAAAAAAGGAATTCAAAATGGCAGTCGCACCCCCACTAATATATCAAGGAAAAGAAAGAATATACAAGCCTGAAGTAAATATGGAAATCAGACGAGATAGTATGAAGAATCTTTCTGATGGGGAAGCAGCGGAACATTTACACCAATTAAGTGTAATGTTAAAGTATTTAGCTAGAACTGTATACGATAAAAAACCAGAATTAAAAGATAATCCTGGATTAGAAAAATTCATGTTCAGTATTAGTGACACACTTGAAGCGATCGTATTAAAAAATAAAATCACTGAAGCACAAGCATTGACAAGCGAATTAATGTTGAAATGCTCAATCGATGCAAATAATTCAGGATATCCTTGTTTTGTTAAAGACTTTCATTTTTTAGAGAGCGATAAAGACGCAGCAAGCCAAGAATTAGCAAAATTTCCTGACGATGAAAGATTAGTTGAAGATGCATTATTTAGTGCGGCAAGAGGAGTTTATCCGAAGGACATTGTACTAAACAAAATGAAAAAAAACTATTATAGTGCATTAGCAAATTTAGACTTTCAAAATGGAATAAAAATAGATCCAATTGTTTGTATGAGAGAAACTGAGGACGGTAAATTGTGCAGAAAATATGTTTCAAGATTTGATGATAATAACAATATGCCTAGATTTTACATATTATATTTTTCAGTTCCACACAAATCATTTCCAAAAGAAGAATGGAAATCTAATCTTGATGGAGCAATCGCAGAAAGTTTTTCAAATTTATCAGCATTTGAACTTCCACATTTGGCAAAGAAAACTGATTTAATTGAAGGTGTTCAAATTCAAAGAATTGATCGATATGATATTGGTCCTTTTTACAATAGAATCACAAATAATCAAAATCAAATAAAAGCAATAATGGATGTCGCAAATCCAGAAGATGCAATAATATTACTGAATCAATATACTGTTCAAAGAGTAGGAAGAACAGAGAGAAAAGGATTAATGGAAAAGATAAGAGTAATGATGAGCGGAGATAACGAAGAAGGTATTTTTTCACCTGTAATTGCAAATCCAACTTATGCATTACTTCCACACAGATTAATTCAAAAGATTCAAAGTAGAGGACTCCAAGTAGGAGATAATGTTACTATGTACGGTATAACAAACACAGGTGGTATAGTTGATTGAAGCAAATAATCCAGTAGCGATTGGAAAAGAACAAATTGAACCTTATAAAGAACAAACTAAAGAACTATTATTTAAGTTCCCATATAGTCAGCAACAGCTTTCACTTCCAAATTTACTTTTGGAAATGGATATAGGAATTGATCCATATTATATTTTAAAAGATGGAATGCAAATATTTAGAGCAGTTACAGATTTAGTTGGAGATAAAATCGGACTTAGAAAAAGACTAATTGATGTCCCCGCAAGTCAAATAACTACTGACCCTGAATTGAATAGACTTAGAAATTACACTCACAACTATGCAACTTTTGTTGCTTCAAAATATATGAAGAAAAAGTTGGAAACAATTTTAAGAACAGAAGATCATCCTGCAGAAGATAAAGTGGATTTAAGTTTTGTTAAATTAGAATCACAAAAACCATCAAATTCAGCAATTGGAACATTACTTACACCAGTTTATGCTGCATTATTGGAAAACAAAAAAACTAAAAAAACTTTTGTTACATCCGCAGACTTTCCAGCATATTTGAGAGATTTAACTGATAAGTTCATCGAATTATCATCTCAAGAAAAAGGAAAATTTCCCGACCTTGAAGCTAAAACTTTAGCAGGTTATCAATTTCAAATTATGGGAGATTATATTCAGTTAGAAGGATTTGAAGATAAAAGTGTTGCTACAGTTGATGTTAAGCAACAGAAATTATCATTCCAACCAATT
>CAZOCW010000186.1:0-2246 GCA_964578405.1 uncultured archaeon
TGTCAATGAATTTATCAATCATCCCGATAGAAAGCTACATACTATTATTGAAGCTAAAGTTTTATTAATAACTCTTGTTTTTACAGAACTTAGCAATAAGTATTCTAGAAGTCCTAATGTAAATGCCTTAACTAATGAATTACTGACCGAAATGGAACTAAGATTATCTAATTCAGAAAAACAAATTATTCTTAGAAGCTATAATAATATTAGAGCATTCTTCAAACAAAGATTTGATGTTTTCTTTGAAATGGATCCAATGATGGCTTTACAACAAGAAAGAGGGCAAGTTCCTGCGTTAACATGCACATGTCTTTTTGGTAACCCATTAGGCTCTTTAAGTTCTGTTCAATTGGCAGATGGCAAAAGGACTTATACTTCAACCAATCTTTATATGAATCTCCCACAGATATTAAGATTTGTTGATATATATCTTGAATCGAGAAGGAGGTTTATTAAAAATCTTGAACCTATGATTTGAAGTAGGTTTGAAAGAAAAACGATTGCTAACAGCACATACCCGCAATAGGCGGGATTGTACAAATGGGGTGTTAAGTAATTTTTTTCAAACTAGTGCTGTCAAGCCAGGTTTACAATTCTAAGCCGACTACTAAGGGTAGCTGCGGACCGTTAGCAATCATTTTAGAGAAACATTGTTATAAGTCGCATATAAAAAGTGCATTAATAAGCATAATTTTAAAAAAAATTGGTAACTAAAAAAAAGAAGTTCTATGAGCATTTCGCATTTTTTTTGGAAAAAATCTATAAAATACTTGTGTGATTCATTTAATCAAGGTACAATTAATCAATATCTTGAAATGTATAATGCATTACGGCCTGATTTTTCATTAACTGATGCAAGTATAGTAAGTTCAAGCGTTTCAAATCAAGAAAAGGCTGTTTTTGCTGCAATGATTATTATTGGTTTAAAAATTAAAAATGATCGAAGGGATGAATACAAACATTATACAGCATATGATTTTAACAGAATCACTAATGGACGGTTTGAAATCTTAGCTTTTATGGCTTTGCATCAAGGTAGTAAAATTGTTCTAAACTCATATAGAAATAACTACAATTCGCTTGTAAAAGATTGCCAATTTGTTTACGAACAAATAACACTCCAAGCCCCAAATGCTATAACTCTTTCCTTGAATTCTTTTATCGAACGTGCCCATGCATCATTAGCCCACTCTTAATATTTCTAAAATGAATTGTATGAATATCGTGAAGCTTAATGGATGTTTATTATCGATTGCACTATTTGCGTTGATAATTTCTTGCAATTCAAACTCTTCTGATTCAAGAATAAGCAATAATCAAGATAAGTTTATAAAAGACTCGACTTATCTTGCAGATTCTTTGGCAACAGTAGCTGTGCTTTCTTTAATAAATGAAGAAATTAATTTAAGTGGAAATTATCTTAGAATTAATAATGTAGATTATTATACTCTTGGTGATACAAAAATTCCTTTTGAAGAGATATCACGTTACTCGTATTCTTATAGTGAAGCAGTAAAAGCAATCAAAAAATATATTGATGACTCAGAAGTGGTTCCAAGACATACTTCCGAATATTATTATATGGAAGCAAGAAAGAACGTAAATGATCAAATAGAATTATTTGATTATGCTTTTGTTTCATTGTATTCGACTAATGGAGAGATATTTGAGGCATTAGAGGATAATTTAAAATCAAAGCATGTCGGGCTTCATGAAGATGACTATATTGAAAAAATCAGATCAAAATTGGAGAATGGTCAATTTATCTTATACCCTTTGGATGCTTACAAGATTGTACTTGGTAAGGTTTTTTATATCAAATTTGGTGAAAAATCTGATGAAAGTATAAATGCTTGGTACAAAATATTGAAATTCAAATATGCACTTATAGCTAATGATGAAACATATCTTTCTCATACACAATAATTAAGAAGAAAATATGAGTGATTAGTAACTGTTTATATAAAAAATCATGTATCTCCTCTTTGATTGTATTTGAAAGAAAAACGATTGCTAACAGCACCTACCCACAATAGGCGGAATAGTGCACATAGGAAGTTAGTAATTCTTTTTATACTTGTGCTGTCAGGACAGATTTACAATTCTAAGCCGCCTACTGTGGGTAGCTGCAAACCGTTAGCGGTCATTGTAACAGACATAATAACAATATGAATATGAAAAATGTATGCCTTATCCTAGCACTAACATTGATAGGACTTAAAGCAAATGCTCAATTTGGAAGT
>CAZOCW010000187.1:0-2234 GCA_964578405.1 uncultured archaeon
TTCATTTTTTGCCCCTTTCTTCAAATAATTTTTGCGCAGGACACCCTAGTTTTCTTTGTTTACAAAACTTACAAGCTAATGAAGTTCGAACAAATGCATTTCCAAAGAATGTTAGGATTAGTAATAAAATAATTAATCCTAAAAGTACCCAATCAAAATTCAGGATTAGCATAACAATCCCAAGTATTGCAGGAACTATTGAAACCAAAAAATCCGGCAAAATATCTTTCCAAGTTATTTTAATGTTATTAAATTTCTTCCCCTCTCCTTTTTTGAACATTAAAGCACACAATCTTCCTTTTCCAAATGCACAAGTTTTTCCATAATAATAACAATGAACACAATGACCCCTTATTAATTTGAATTCAAGAAATAGAACAAAAAGTAAATATAAAATCAACCAAATTAAACCAACTTTGAAAACAATAAATGATCCAATTAAATAAATTAAAACATTAACAAGATTTGAAATTAATACTACAGAAACAGGATAATTTTCAAAACATTTTTCATTACTCATAAGTAATTCACTTTTCTGAAAAATATATTTTGAGTTTAAGAAAGGCAATCTTTTGGGCAAATTCCTCTTGAACTTTCAATTGTATCACACACTCCATCCCCACATTTATCAGTACTTAACGGAGCAGAAGTATTTGTATCCCCGATAGCAGAAGGAGTTTTTCTTGGAAGTGTAACCGAAATGTTATTGTGCCTCACATATTCCCCATAAGCTTCTTTCATCGTTGCCCATTTAATTTTTCCTTGTTTTTGATATTCTTGCATTTCTTTTAACCAATTTTCAAGTATTGCAATATTAGTAATTTTACCATTCTTATCCGAACCAATTGTGCTTGTAGGAACGTGTATGGATAATTCAGCAAATTTTGATCTATCTCTAATACTATTTGCATAATTAATTGTATTCAAAATATAATTTGTATCATCAGCTGTCAGTACACAATCAGGAAAACAATTTTTTCGATCTTCAAATAATGAGGATATTTCCCCAAGTTCCCCAGTTAGTAAAACAATTATTCCATTACTATCTCCGTTTAAGTCATTTGTATCTTTCACTATTCGAGGATACATTCTATCTTCAAAATCAACTATTGCAGCATCATGGTAGTAAGTATTTTTAATTTCAAGATCAGTAAGTGGTTTTCCTGTTTCTGGACTTATTGGTCTATTTTTTTCAGGAACTCCCATATAAGCATACATTACTACTCCATCAAGGTAAGAAAATCCTCCATCATATGCAGCTTGTGCCCAATTTCCTTTACTCCATCCCCCCGAGCAACCTAAATTATTACTTTCTCCAACAATTTCATCCACTGCAATTTTTCTATTATAAAATTCAGTTGAGCTTGCCATTGAAGTTGGAAGAATATCACAGTGAGTTCCAACCCCCATTCCAATACTTAATGCATATTTTAACATTCCATCCCCATATAATGCTGAAGCAGTGGAGTAAGGTAGTTCTGATTCCAATGTTATTTTTGCATCATACTTATCAAACAAATCAAGTATTTCTTTTATCTGGCCACCCACTCTTTCATACACAATATTATTGTCAACAACAAGATTACTTTCAAGATGCATCATTGGAACAAAATAAAGTGGAACATTGTAATCATTTTCTATAGTTTCAACAGGAACAGGATTATCCACTGGGTTAATTGGGGGAACTGGTTTTGTAGGATCAATTGGTTCTGGCGAATTAATTATTTTATTTCTATCAATCCCGGGAGGAGTAGTTGTTTGTTTGCCAACAGGACCAAGTTGATTTTGGGATTGCTCATTTTGAGTACATCCAAAAAATAAGGCAATTACTAAAACCAACAAAAGAATTAATGCAATTTTTTTCATAATTTATCTTGCTAAAAATAGTACTTTCAAGTATAAAAAGCAAATCTATCAGCGTTCATTGCACAGAAAAAGCATAAATTAGTTGGAACTTGCTTTTATTTTAGAGTCATGGAAATTATAACCCGGCACCAGAGTATAAACTTCTTTTAACATTGTTTCTTTAGGGACAGTTGTAGGAATCCCTAATTTTTTATAAATTTCCTCCAAACCAAGTCCTGTTTGTTGTGCGGCTTCTTCAATTGTTAGTGATCCTTTTAATTCAGATATGGATAAACCTTCCCCGACTTTAAGTTCGGATGGTTTTAATTGAAAGTTTCCTGTAAACTGAGCAATAAATATTGTTCCAAAAAATAATCCAACTACAATAA
>CAZOCW010000188.1:0-2234 GCA_964578405.1 uncultured archaeon
TGGCCTGTGTGAGATATTTACTGAGGTTGCATAATTAAATCAGTTAATAGTAAAGTAACAACCATCCATGAAAAAGTTTTTTGTCATTCCTGGTCCGCCAATTAATATTCCTTTAATTCTAGGGATGTACGGTTCAAAATAAGTATTAAATTTTTCTGAAGAGTTTCTAAAAAAGTCTTGCATTGCTTCCTCTCTTAATCTTTCAAATCTTTGTGAGGATTGCCCTCCAGCTCTACTTTTTCCAGGAACCATTGAAGTAAAGTGGCCAAGTATTTCATATTTTTTTCCAACAAGTTGCGCTATTGTTGCTTCGTTTTTATCAATTGTCATTATTGCATAAAAATCATTTGGGGCCATCATGTCTTTTACGTGATCTAAGTGGAAAGAAGAATCACACCAATACATTTTTACTTTTAATGGTCTAACAGGGGTAAGAGTAAATAGTTTGATATCACTTCTTCCTTCTGTTTCACTTACATTTCCTGCAAAAACAACCATTCCATTTGTAGGTAGTTTAAAATTAATGTTTTTTAAGAATCCAATTATTTTTCGTAAAGCTCCTTGAACGTTCTTTCTTACGCTTGCACTCTTTATGTTCCCACTTTGGTTAACTTCTTCGCTTAATTGGTTCATTACCGTACTTCTGTCAGTTCCCGGAGGGATGTATTGAGTAATTAGTTCAGTGTGTCTTCCCTTAATTGCTTCAAGCATTTTAAGTTTTTTCTTGAATACAGCCATGTCTGCTTCAGACACTTCTTCAAGTACTTGGTGTGGTAGACCCATTTCGTATCAACTTTTCATTTATTCTGGCCCTAACTAAAGTAAAGTTATTAAACCAGTAAACCTATATTTATTCGGTTTCGTTAGCTTCTAAAAGCTATTGATTTACTAAAAAAAGCGGGTGGGTATGCATGTTTGATTTGTTTGAGAAGTTTGATGGAAGTCCAAAAGTGGAGTCAAATTCACAAAGTACTCCTACTTCAGCTCCTGAAGAAAACTATTATGCCCCTTCTCCAAGTGTTCCTTCTTATTCTTCATCAACTCCAAAGAAGATTTTTGTTATGAGTGTTGGGGGAAGTGTTTTTTTTAATGATAAATTAAGGGCTCCTGAAATTGCAAAGTATTGCGAAGTTTTAAATGAATTAATTAGGGAAGGTTATGCGTTTGTTTTAGTTGTGGGTGGAGGAAAAGTTGCAAGAGTTTACCAAGCTGGTGCAAAAGCTCTTGGCGCAAATAATTTTGAACTTGATGAAGTAGGAATTGCAATTACAAGAGCAAATGCTTTATTCTTTACTCACGGAATCGATAATGCTTGGAAGGAAGTTTTGATTGATCCAAAACAAGCAAAAACAGTAATGTTACTAAATAAGACTCCTATTTTTGGGGGAACTATTCCTGGTCAAACAACTGACGCAGTTGGTGCTTTAATTGCTGAACTTTTGGGGGCAGATTTCATTAATGTAAGTAATGTTGATGGAATTTATTCCGCAGATCCAAATAAAGAAGCTAATGCAAAAATGTACAAAGAGTTAACTCATGTGAAAATGGTTTCACTTCTTAAAGCGGAAGCATCAAAACCTGGCGGACACTCTTTTGTTGATGCTCATGCTGCAGCAATTCTTGATAGAAGCAAAATAAGAAGCTTTTTCATTAATGGAAGTAACATTGATAATTTCAAAGCGCTTATTCGAGGAGATCCCGATTTTATTGGAACTCTTGTACAAAGCGTTTCAACTGAAGAAAGAGAAAATATTTTGAAATAGTTGGTTTTGGTTATGGGTTTTTTAAATAAACTTTTTGGAAAAGAAGAACCTGGCAAAGTTACTCGTTCAGCCGAGGCGCAAGTATCAATGGGTGCAACTTCAGATAGTGCTTTGCTAAAGATTGAAGGAATCTATTTTATTGTGGGTGTTGGGCTTATAGTTGTTGGATCAGTTCAACAAGGAACTCTTAAACCAAATCAAAAAGCAAATGTAAATGGAAAGCAAACAAGAATAAAATCTATTGAAGCTAATCATGCTCAACTGCAAAAAGCAACTATTGGTCAAAAGGTTGGAATATCGCTTGAATCCTTGGGAAAAGATGATGTTAAAGAAGGGCAAATTATTAGTTTTAGGGATTGATTTAATTCTTTGGATAATTGTATTTTTCTAAAATATTTCGGCTAATTTGTAGTCTTCGTATTTTTTCTTTCCGAGTAAATAATCAAGTTCAGGGTAATTAATTATTGGTTT
>CAZOCW010000189.1:0-2206 GCA_964578405.1 uncultured archaeon
CATTTAAGTCCGCAACATCAAATGCAGTAAAAGAACAAGTTACTTGCCCAGCGTTTAATAAATTAGAATCAATTATATATGAAGCAAATGCATTTTGTTCTAAAAATTCTTGTGTTTGAGATAAGTTCAAATCAGGACCAGTTACTAAAACATTAACATAACTAATCAGAGTATTGTCTGAAAAAGATGCAAAACAATTCAAGTCACTTGAATCATTAGAATCCGCAGGCAAATAATTAGCTCCAACACTTACAAGCGGAGAAGTATTATCATCAGTTGTGGGAGAGGTTGTGGAAACTATCAAAGGATTTTCTAAAGAAAGATAAATTACGTTTGTATCTTCAAATTCTTTTAATGGATTTGAAATAATTATTGCAGTTTTTGTGTTAAAATAATCGCCAAGACTAATTACTTTATTAGAGGTAATTTGTCTAGAGTAATATAAATTTCCATCTAAAGAATCCGCTAAATCATAAGTAGTTATTCGATCAATCATACTTTTTGAAGATTGTTTTAGCATATAATATTCTGAAAATGAATCTAAAGTAGAAGAATTAATTAAAGAAATAATTTTTTTATTATCAATAGTGTTTATTGTATCATCATAAAGAACTGGAGAAGAACTTACTAAAGAATCAAAAGACAATACTTTTTGGAATTTGTCGTTTTGGAAAAATGGTTGACTTGTTACCATTGAATTTAAGGTACTTGAAGATCTTGAAACAATATTTGAATCCAATATTAAATATTTTGATTTTGCATAAGTTGTATAAGTAACATTGTAATCAAAGTTACCCATTACCCCAAAAGAGTTTATTTTTGAAACAAGAACATTATTGGTTAAATTAGAATATTCAGGGTTAACTAAATCACTATATTTATAGAAAAAGGAACCAACAGTCGCTTGGGGAGAACGCATAAAGAAACCAGAATTATAATCAGTTCCTTTCCCAATCCAACTTTTTATTGAGGAAATTGAAGAGGCTTTGTTTAAATCAAGAGTTACTTCAAACACATTATTGTTCAAATCAATGGAGTTTGATGAACTAAAAACATTTAAATCAGATAAATAAGTTCTGGGGATATTATTAGCGGCATAAGAAATTGCATATTGTTTTGTTTGCCCTTGAGCGATAGTTGAAAGGAAAACTAATTTAGCATCAGTAATTAGAGTAGCACTAGAGAATACTTTTGAATGAAGTTCACTAGGAACTTCAAGGTAACTTGATCCATTAAAATCAAGTACTCTTAACGAATTTGGATTTGCTTTGTAAATGAAATGAATATTTGTATCAACCGCATCAAACCATCGTTTAGTTGCTCCATTTTCAGTTAAATTCAAATCAAAACTAAAAGGATAATTTACCCCATTATAATCAATGTATTTACTTTGCCATTCTCTTGCTTGGAAAAATGCTTTTGAAAAACTTTGGTTCTCAACTAATACATCATACCATCCATACGCTCCGTTTAAATCAAATTCATAATAATAAGTATTCAAATCATTTCTTCCAAATCCTTCTTGACCAGAAATATTTGACATTAATCCACTAAGTGCAACATTGTTACTGTCCACAATGCTAATTTGAGGGGCATAACTCAAATTGATATCATATACAAACTTTATTTTTTCCCCTATCCCAAAAAATGACTCAGGAAGATTATTATCTGAGTAAGTATGAAGTTCCCCATTAAACCCGACAAGAACATTAAATGAAGAAACATTTGAAGCATTATTTATTGAATCAGTCGAATATGTTTCAACAAGATAATTTCCATCAGAAAGAATTGTAAATGGAATTGTATATGTAGTCCAAGCTACTTCAGGATAAATTCTATATTTTGTAGTTAAGCAACTTGTCGTAACATCAGAACAAGTCAAAGTAATTGTATTATCATGTCTTCTCCAAGTTGAAGAAACATTAATCCAATTAATATCAGGAGGAGTATTATCAATTGTTAGCGCAGAAGAAATATCATAAGTTATTAATGCTCCTGCTGAAGAGTTATCATTCAAAACTAATTTTATGTATCTTGTTTGGCCATCACTCACAATTGTAGTATCAACATTAACTGTACATCTTGCCGAAGTAGTCGCCCAAGAAGTGCTTGAACAATTAGCGTCAGTTAAATTAAAATCACTTAAAAGTAATTCATCCCCATTAATATTTTGAACATTATTGTTACTCGCATACACGTTCAAATC
>CAZOCW010000190.1:0-2179 GCA_964578405.1 uncultured archaeon
AACTTCTTTTAGACCTGAATTACAATTAGAAGTCGAAGTACAAAAACTTCCAGCAGCAAAACTTAATTTATTCACAAACGGATCTGCTTGAGCAAAACTTAATTTATTTAATTTAACAGAAGTATCAACTGGAGAAGAAAAACTTGATTTGGAAGAAATATTATTTTGGTTATTTTCAGAATCTCCTTGGAAAACAACCCCAATTGCAGCATCCTTAAAATTATTTACACCCATTCCTAAATTATTATCAACAATATTCCAAGTATTTCCATCCACACTGTATAATAATTGAAAATTATAACTAGTCACACAACTGTTTGGACTTACTGCATTCATGTCCACAAGAAACTCCGTGCTTGTATTCAAATAATTGTAAGTGTTAGCATCATTATCCCCATTAGGTCTACTCTTGAAAGTTAGTGAAGTTATTTTATTATTTTGACAAACTTTACATTGAGAAGTACAATCCCCACCCCAATAGTGCGCTTGACCTAACATTGTATCTTTTACACACTGCATTCCAGTACCATTATCATAAGTCCCATCACAATCATTATCTATTCCATCACATTGAGAAGCACTTTCGTTACCACATTTTCCCCAATTATATCCTTGAGAGTTATAACAAGTATTGTATGGAGCTGTCCCCCTATAGTTACCACATGCATCTGTTCCGCCATCACAAACTCCACGATATCCAACTCCGACACTTGCTGATGAGCATGCCCCCCCACAGCCATCTCCTTGACCACAATATGGAGAATTACAGCTTGGATAACAACATCCCCCTCTTGTTTCACAACCATTTCCCCAAGAACCATCACAATTACTATATCCCCCAAGACAACTATCCTGGCAACAATATTGACAAGTCCAATTCCCGTAAGAAGAATCAACATTTACATGAAGTGAGTTATAACAAGGTTGAAACAAAGCAGCACATTCTTGCCAACTAATTCCAGGATCTGATTTCCCGACCTGATACCATTTTCCGTGTTCATGCCAATACCCGCTTGCAATACAACCCGAAAAAACAAACGAACTCAATAAGGTTAAACTCAACAAAACAAAAAAAAAGTTTTTAAAAGAAACCATTCCATAATTAGAGAAAACCTGATATTTAATACTTATGTTAATTGAGATTTTTGTAGGGCATCTTAATTTACTGTCCACTCTTGATTCTAGTCGGGAGTAATCCATTATTAAGAACTCTTGTGCGATCGGCTTACAGTATAAGAGGCATTTCCTTTTTTAGGCAACCAACAGAATTGGACAAAATTTTATTTGCATATCCCCACCAAATTTTCATTTGTTTAGGCGTTTGGCTCTTACTCTAATAGGTTGAATATTATTTTCTTCGAGTTGCAATAAATGCAATTACAGAAAGAAGAACAAGTATTGCAAGCAATGGATTTGAATCAGGAATTGAAATAGTGCCTGCATCCTCTTCTTTAACAGCAAACAAAACTTCCTTAGTACCATTAACATCAACACCAAGGAAATTCCCCCCATAACTCAAAGTAGCAGTATAATTTCCTAATTGATTTGAATCCATAACAGCAAACAATGGTTGAGGAGTAGAAGTAACTTCCCCTAATGAACCAACTAACCGTCCAGGAACTATAGTACTATCAGATTTCTTAAACATTATCCTATTTACAGTAATTTTTCCGCTTGAACCAGCAAAAGAAATTTTAGAATCCCCTTTATCAGCAAATCTTAATCGCACAGTAGAATGCGAATCAGTCCCACTAAAACTTTGAATTCTTTTTGTTGCACTAACACTAAAAGAAATATCTACTCCGCCCGCATTATTAAAATTAAATCCTAAAAATTCAGCTTTAAAAGAAATATCGGCTAGAGTTGGAATGAATGGAGTTTCAATTAGTGAGCAAGTAATACCACTTTTATTATAATCCTCAGCACAAGTCCACTCACAATAATTCAAATCAACTGCATTCTTATCCGCAACATAAATCCAATCTCTGAACACAGGCGAATCAGTTCGCCCAGTTAAAACTCCTTGAGAAACACCACCAATTGGAGCTACACCCAAACAACCACCAGAAACTATCCTTGAACAAGAATTAACATCAACAGGTTTCGCATACCCACTAGCACAACTCCACTGACAAGCATTCAAATCAACAGCATTCTTATCAGCAACATACAACCAATT
>CAZOCW010000191.1:0-2169 GCA_964578405.1 uncultured archaeon
CAACTGTTTTTCTTTTAATTATTAAAGATTCTTTTGCTAAATCCATTAATTTTCCTAGTTTTTGGTAAAATTCTTCTTCTGTTTTTGAAGTGTAACCAATACGAGCCATATTAATTGTAACAACTCCAATTGATCCAGTCAATGGATTTGCTCCGAATAATCCTCCCCCTCTTTTGTTTAACATTCTATTATCTAATCTTAATCTGCAACACATACTTCTTGCATCTTCAGGTTTCATATCTGAATTTACATAATTTGAGAAATATGGAATTCCATATTTTGCAGTCATTTCCCAAATTCTATCATACTTTGGATTATCCCAATCAAAATCTGCTGTTATATTGTAGGTTGGAATTGGGAAAGTAAATATTCTTCCACTAGCATCCCCTTCAGTCATTACTTCGCAAAATACATCGTTTAACATATCCATTTCTTCTTGGAAATCAGCATAAGTTAATTCCATTGGTTTACCGCCAATAATTACTGGATCGTGAGCAATGTGTGATGGAACTTTTAGATCCATTGTAATATTTGTAAATGGAGTTTGAAATCCAACTCTTGTTGGAACTGCAGTATTAAAAATGAATTCTTGAATTGCTTGTTTTACATCTTTTCTACTTAAATTATCATATCTAATGAAAGGAGCTAAGTAAGTGTCAAAGTTACTAAATGCTTGAGCACCTGCTGCTTCCCCTTGAAGAGTATAAAAGAAATTTACTACTTGCCCCAATGCAGTTCGTAAGTGTTTTGCTGGTTTTGAAGCAACTTTTCCTCTTACTCCTGTAAATCCTTCAATTAATAATTGCTTTAAATCCCAACCAACACAATACGCAGCTAAACAATCCAAATCGTGAATATGTAAATCTGCTCCTTTGTGAGCGGAAGCAATTTCTTTTGGATAAACTCTACCCAACCAATAATTTGAAACAACTCTTCCTGCAATATTAAAGTTCATTCCTTGTAAAGAATAAGCCATGTTTGAGTTTTCTCTTACTCTCCAATCTTCTTGAGAAATATATTGATTAATTATTTCAAAATTATTCACCATATCTTCTGTTTTTCTTAACAATTCTCTTTGGTGACGGTATAAAATGTAAGCTTTGGCAGTTTTATCGTGTCCGCCTTTAATTAAAGTAGTTTCAACTAAATCCTGAACCTCTTCAACGCTTGGAAGCCCATCAGAACCATATTTTGCTGAAATTTTTTCAACAACTTCTTTAGCAATAGCATCAGATTTTTCTTTATCTGTGCCTCCAACAGCCATTACAGCTTTCCAAATAGCAGCAGAAACTTTTTGTTCATCAAAAAGCGCTTTAGATCCATCTCTCTTTATTACAAACTTAGGCAAAGGCAACACCCCAATATTTCTTATCACTATTTTTCGATTTCTATTTTGATTTCTACTTGAAATTTTCTTTAAAACTTCTAGCAGAGAGAACAATAATTCTGTTATATAAAAAGCTTACTGTGCAAAACAGCTCTGTTTGCTTAACCAACCCCCCAAAACTACAAAAGGTCAAAAAAACTAAAAAAATGTCCAAGAAATCAACAAAACGGTAAGAAAAACTAACCAAAAATACAAAATAAGTTTGGAAATGTGTCCAAGAGTGTGTGAGAAAATAAATTAATTATTTAACAAATGATTTTTTTAATAAAAAATTGAAAAAAATGAATGAAAAAAGAATAATTTTTTAAAAAATTAAATAAAAAATAAAAAAAAGTGCTGCAAATGCAGCACAAAACTAGATTTAGAATAATCCTTTCTTTTTTTCTTGAACTTTAAATGCATTTTGCATTAATTCAGGAGAAAACCCCATAGGAACAGTCCCTGTTTTTGCATAAACAAATAAAGCAGTGTTAAAGATTGTGTTAAGCACACCGAAAAGCAATGCTATTACTATTATGTATGCAAATAGGATCAGAGTTATTGGAATAATCAACAATGGAAATATTATTACTGATAAAATCAATAAAACAAACCAAGCCCCTATCCCTAATACTACTAAAACTGTTTGGAATAAACCTAATCCAATATGGCGGATTAAACTTTCTCCCCAAGTTTTCTTTAAAGTTTCAACAGAACTCTTTATTGCTGCTAGAGGACCAACGCCATCATAAACCATTGCAGGAACAACAAAAATAGTTATTATTGCCCAAACTCCGCCTAAA
>CAZOCW010000192.1:0-313 GCA_964578405.1 uncultured archaeon
AATAGCATTAATTTTTTGTCTTTTCCTAAAATATGCTCCAGCACTACGCGGAGAACGACCATGAGCAATTCCTTCACGAATAGCAATAGCTCTAATAGTATGCGCAGGAACATTATGCCCTTGCAAAGAAAGAACTTGAGAAATTTGAGGATAAGATGCTAACCCTCTTGAAGCATTAATTAGTTCAACTGCCCCCTTATACCCCTCTTGATTAACATTTTTGAATTTCAAAAATCCTGCACGAGTATTTCCTTTCATCAAAAATCACTTTTCACTATTTAGCAATACACTTTCCGCTTTCTCCATTTCGCCA
>CAZOCW010000192.1:323-2151 GCA_964578405.1 uncultured archaeon
TGCTTCTTCAACATTCTTCTCCAAAATATCAATTCCAAAATCAACTACACTTTTCTTTTCCATTTGAATTGCTTTTAATTGCTCAAGTTTCTTTTCAAAATTTTCCACACTAAATTCCTTAGAAATTGAAAAAATTGCACAAGTGGGAACTATAAATGAAACATCGCTTTGAGTAAAACCTTTTGCGAGAGTTCCGCACAACTTATACCGCACTAAAGGTTTTTTATCAAATGAAAGATTTTCAATTTCTTTAAACTTTTGGTTTACCATTGCAATTACCTCTTCAGGTTTTGCATTCTCAAATTGCATTTTTTCATAAAACAATTTCCGAGGATTTTCAAATGGAACAAATTGCAAGTCTTTTGTTTTAGTATCAAAAAGAAAAACACCTTTTTTGTGAGTTCCTTCAAGTTTTTTCATTTGAGTAAAAATAGTTGAACCTGTTAAAAGGAATCTTTTTCCCTCAAGTTTTTGTTCATTACTCCAATGCAAATGCCCATCAATAATTAAATCAAATCCATTAGGAAGATCTGCCAAGGAAAGGGAAGCAATTGATTCATCTTCATCAAAGGGTAAAAATTCTTTGAAGGATTGATGAAGCATTAAAAGATTAGTTCCGTTTGCAATTGGTTTAGGATTATATTTCTCTAAAACTTCTTTAGCGTGTTTTTCAGGAACTCCCCCAAGACCGTGAATGAAAACTTTTTCCCCGTTTTTCTCAAGTTCAACGTACCCTGCGTGCAAATGAACTAAACAATTTGCTTCTTCTAAAATTGCAATCGCATTAGTAAAATCTTTTCCCCTAAATTCGTGAGTTCCGTGAATTGCAATAATTGGTTTACCTTTAACATGCGCAATAGTAGTTCCACTAATTTGATGTTTTTTAATTTCACTTATCGGACCATTATTATGAGTGAAACACTCAAAAGTTTTCTTCCAAACCTCTTGCTCAGGAACTGCTTCATCAAACAAATCTCCCGCGTGTAAAATAAAATCAGCATTTTTTGTTTGAAAAATAGCTAATGCTTCCTTAAATCGAGCAAAAGCCTCATCAAACCTATCATCAGTTCCAAAACCTAAATGAGTATCAGAAAATATTCCTAGAAGCATACAATAATTAGAGGACAAAAAGGTTAAATTACTAAGCAAGAGCAATAGCTAAATTATTCAACCAAAAATGGAGCAAATACTTTAACTCCAATAAGGTCAGAATCCCTTTTTGCATCAGCAATAGTTCTTGCAGGAGAAAAGAACGCCCTTATTCCCTCGTGAGAATAATACTCTTTTGCCCTTAAAAAAGGCGCAAACTTTAATCGTTGATAAGAATTCCAATCTTCAAGTTCTTTAATTGTGTATTCCTCTGAACCAACAACAATCAAACAACACCCAGTTTTCATCAATAATAAACCAAGTTTGATTAAATCCTTTTTAGCATATCCTTCAACTATTAACCCTGCTCGCCCTTGAGAACCAAGAGGCATTCCCCTTGCAGCAGGAAGTTCTTTAAAATAAAAAATTGCTTTATCTTTATGAGTCAAACAATAAAGTTCATGCTCTGGACCTTTTAGTTTAACCTTAAGCGCAGGATGCGCATCAAGAAGCGCCCCGCCAAGTTCTTCTTCAAGTTTCTTTGAATGAAACTCTTTACTGAAACTCTTTCCACGTATTGCAAAAGTCCCTTCTTTAATAAAATCCATTGAAACATCTGCTGCTTTTTTTGCAATCTCATCAAGAGTAGCGAAAGTACTTTCTTGAGCCAAGTATAACGCATGAACTCCAAAGCACTTTTCAAGAACAGAGACAGCAAGCATTGGATCTGTGGAGTACA
>CAZOCW010000193.1:0-2150 GCA_964578405.1 uncultured archaeon
GAGAACTTAATATTCCTGAAGAAACAGCAATTGTAAGACTTGAAAAATTAGACCGCCCTGAAATTCAATTTAAAATAGTTGAGGTTCCAGCCAATATTGACGGAAAGGGAAGAATTGATTGGGTAACTAAACAGGCCGTTGGTGAAGCTAAACAATTAAAATTAATTCAGCAAATAAATGATATTCCGAAACTCTTTGAAGAGTTTTCAAGTAATTTAAAGATTATAGAAGAAGCAAAAAAAGCTTTTAACGGTAAAGACATTAGATTACCCAACTACAACCCAATAACATTTTACGGGCAACAAGGTAAAGATAGTAACGCTGGTTTGGTTTTTTGTCCCCATAGAAAGTGGTATTTCGGAGTAACAAATGCTGCTGCTATATTATCAAAAAAACTTGAAAGCATAAAAATTGGTACGTTTATAGGCAGTGATGGAGAAATAGGAAGAGATAATGATAATGAAATTAGCCAAACTTTATTTGTAAATAATCGATTAGACTTATTGGTAGCCACCAAAGCATTTGGAATGGGAATTGACAAACCAAATATACGTTTTGTTGTTCACTTTAATTATCCTGGTTCAATCGAAAGTTATTACCAAGAAGCAGGGAGAGGTGGACGCGACAGGAAATTGGCAATAGGGTTAGTCCTTTTTAACAGACAGCAACTTGTAACTTCTGAAAAAATTGAAGCGGTAGCTGAAGACGGCGACATAGCAGAGTTAATTGAAGATAGAACTACTACAATTGATAAAGAGATATTACAAAGTTTCCATAGAAATGCCTTCAAAGGTATTGCAAAGGAAAAAAATATATTGACAGAATTATTAACAGAAATTAAATTTCCATCGCATCGGATTACAAACTACCTTGAGGAAAAAGTTTTTTATGAATTTGCAATTGAAGTAAAGATAGGTACATGGGTCAGCCCAGTGGATGGTGAAGAAAGATTATATATAAATACAACGACATTTGGGGATAAATATGGATATATAAATTTGAATGATGCGGATTCTAATTTTAGACCAAAATTTCCAATAAAGCCTTACTCACATGAAATTTCCAACTTTATTAAAGTGTTAATATTTTCTGAGAAGCCAATAGGGATAAGCGCATTCAACTGGCTTTCCCAATTTATTCCATCATCCTCTCAGCCAGGGATTGAAAGACATTTGGAAAGCACAAAAACCAGTGACAAATTTCCTGTAATCATTCCCTTTACCAATAATGCTATTGAGCGAATATCAAAATACCTGACAATAAATGGAATCCCATTTTCTGAAATTCAAGTTAAGGAAGCTCAAAAGTATTGTAATGATAAAGTTGATTTTTTGAATAAAATTGAAACAGCAATACAGCATCCTATTCCAGAAGACTTACAAACTCAGCTAAAAACCCTTTTTACACAAATTCGCAATGAAGAAGATACTTACAAAGCTATTTACAGGCTTACAGTAATTGGAGTTGTTGATGATTACACTGTTGACTATAACTCAAAAACAATTACTGCACTTATTAGTAAAAAAACAACAGGGTATTACACACTTAAACTAAAAGAGTATTTGCTACAATACAATAGTCCAGAGAAAACTGACGAAAAATTGAAAAGACTACCTTTTTATAATGGTGATACAGAAATAAAGAGGTGTTTGGGGTTTCTGATAAAGTTTGTTTATGAGGAAACTGCAACTCAGAGGAAAGCAGCAATAGATGCGATGGAAGAGGCCTGCATTATTGGGCTTGACGAAGACAATGGAAGCCAAAAATTTAAAGATTTTATTGATTTGTATTTGAATTCAAAATATGCAAGAAAACAATGGCTTCCTGATGATACCGATAAAGGGTTAAAAGCAGAATTCTGGGTAGTAAAAAAGTACATGGATTTGATGTCAACTGATGTAGGTCAAATCAATAACTTTAAACATTTGAGAGGTGCAGCAACCAGGTTATTAGTTCAGCGCCCTGACAATTTCGTTTTTATTCTATTAAAAGCATTTTCAGTAATTATTTTTCGAGCAAAATTTATTGCATTTTCAACAACCGAAGGTGGTATACCGCGACTATAAATATTATCACCCTTAAAGATTAACCCTTTAGGAGCCATTCTTTCTAATGCATGCTCGGTATATTCTATACCGTTTATTACCTTA
>CAZOCW010000194.1:0-2140 GCA_964578405.1 uncultured archaeon
AAAATTTCTTTAATTGAATTAGCATCAAGAGCACGATTCCAAATAGCAACTTCATCAAGATTTCCATTCAAGTATCTGGAACAACAACCTATCCCAAACCTAACTGTGTCCGTTCTGCCTGAACAAAGACCACTTGCGTAAGCAACGGTGTTAGCTAACAATCCATCAACATAAATACTCAAAGTTGTTGAACTCACAGTAAATGCTACGTGGTACCATTTTCCAGGAAGTGCTTTAACTTTACTATTCAATTGCGTCCTACTACTAAAACCACAACTTGACCCATAAACTGAGATCTCAAAATTACCATCCCCACTAAAAGATCCTGCATATAAATTCCAAGCTCCATAATCTGAATCAGCACGTTTTGTTAAAAACTCTCCAACTTCCCCCAAAGTATTTGTTTTAACCCAACCCGCAACAGTAATTGAAGAAGGGTTTAGACTTGCAGAATTTGGGATAGTAGCATATTGATTACTTCCATTAAATGCCCTTGCATTCGTATTCCACAAACCAGTTGTCACTGTGGGAGAATTTGTATAAGTACCATTATTTCTATAAACACTAGAATCATTCGCATCAGTACCACTCGATTCATTCAAATGCCAAAGTCCAACTAAACCATTATTCAAATCTTTTTCAATCGTTGGTTCAATTTGTGTTCCATAAATATGTCCATTTTTATCCAAACCATTGTTTGTGTTCAAAACTAAATAATTGTAATCCGTAACAACACTAGAAGGAGAAGAATCCAAAACACGAGAAACATAATTCGAATCAAACAAACCACGATTATAATCCGCTTGTACTTCAGCTAATGTTAGTACACGTTTGTATATTTTTAATTCATCAAGAGATCCTAAGAATGCAGTCCTTGGCCAAGCCCAAGCACAATCATTTGTTGCACCAATATCAAGTTTTGTCGAGGTTAGATTTGTTGAGTCAGTAAATGTAGTTGTTTGTAATCCATTTAGATAAAATGTGTATCCGTTTGTATTAAAATTTCTTGTAAGCACCATGTGATTCCATTTTCCATTTGGCCCTTGTGGGAGAATATGTGAGCCTGTTGTGTAATAATTATTTGGTGCAAAATCAAACCAACTTCCCCCTGCACCCAAGCAACCATCATTTCTTGTTGACAAAAACGCTCTTCCGGATGTATCCAAACTATTATACCACATTGAAATAGAAAAAAAAAAAAAAAAAAAAGGAGTATAACTCACTGCTACAAATCCTTTAACTCCATTAACCCATAATGCATTAGTGTCCCATAATCCTTGTGTGTTTATATCTGCTCCGTTTACTAGTGTTGTTCCGCTATTTCCTTTTGCTGAATCAAAAATTTTTGTCCCATCTTTTGAATCAAATTTGTAATAAGCAGTTAAATTTGCATCAGTCCAAGTTCCTCGCCCATTCTGGCTTGTTCCATTTCCTGCATTATGCAATGTGTTCACGTCTGTTGCGGAAATAACTTTATTATAAACTCTAACGTCATCAATAGTTCCACTAAATTTTCCAGCCACCCCAGTACTTGGCGCACCAATCTTGAATGTTAGCCCCCCTGTTGAAATAGAAGTTATGTTTGTATTGGATCCGACAAGGATTCCATTTCTATACATTTTAGTTCCGCCCGTTCCCCAAACCACAACAAGATGATCAAAGCTACTTGTGGAAGCGGGCGTACCCGGAGCTATATCTCCAATTGCCGCATTATTTCTTAAAATAGCCAGAAGGTTTCCCCCACTATTAACTGAAATCCCTACCCCATTACTTCCAACTGATGAATCCTCTCCTCCAATTATTCTTCTATCGCTTGAAATGTTTGATGCTTTATACCATAAAGAGATAGACCCAGTTACTGGTAAAACCAGATTGGTGTTAACATAATCTGTAGATCCATCAAATGTTAATGCGGTTCCTGCTTTTCCGGCAATTGAGAGAGTGTTTGTAAGATGTTGAGCTGTTCCAGAATAATTTCCAACACTATCAATCACAGTTGTGGTTGCTGCATTATCATCAAGTTTCCAATGCGCAAGTAACCCGTCAATTCTTGCAGTTCCATCGTTAACGTTCCAATCCAGTTCACCCATTGGTTTGATTGGAGGATTAATTACTGCAGTGTTCAAAAAATAATTTCCAA
>CAZOCW010000195.1:0-2115 GCA_964578405.1 uncultured archaeon
TCCATTGCTTCCACAAAAAATCAAGTTCTGCTTTAAGTTCGTTATGAATTTTTACTTGAGTGTCCATAAAATAATTATTGAAAATTTAATATAGCGTTTACAATTCTGGCTTTTTCGCGTTTGTAATCACCAAACGAAAACAGGTTTTGGTTACGTTGTCTTTCAATATCGTTGTATTGACTTTTGAGCAAAATGCAAGTGTTGTGTAAATCTTTCTTATGTTTATCTTGCAAAATGCAATCTTATGCTTCGGATATTTTGTTTTGTTGCACCAATAAGTTTATAACACATTGGTTATAAGTAATATTAGCGGTGGTTTTTATTGAGTTCATATTTTCTAATTCGGCAATTTTTCGTTCAATGTCTTTTATTTTATTCATTAAACTACCATTTTCGGTCGGTCCAGAATTTTTCCATAAATCGAAAAAATAAGTGAGTTCACTTTTCAATTCGTTTATCATGCTGTCCAATTCATTGTTTGGCATAAGGATTATTATTTTGTAATGATTGAAAGTATCTTGTCGTCTATTAGTTTGAGTTTGCGTTCAAGTTGTGCTATTTTTACATTGTAATCACCGGCAACAGCTATTCCTGCATCAATTTGTTCCATATATAGCGATTTTAATTCTTCCCGAATTTTTACTGCTACTTGCAAATTATTTTCAAGAATAAACTCGTTTGCTGGGGTTATGTTTAAACTTGATTTTAATATTTGTTGCAATTCATTTTCTACTTTCAAATGTTCCACAAGAGAACTTTCAATTTCAACTAAATCGGATTTGGTTACTTTGTTTTCTTCTACTTTTTTTACCAATTCTTTTTCCTTATCTTTTGTGAAGACTTTTTTTACTTTTGTCCAAAGGTCTTCACCAATTCTTTCAGCAACTTTTCCTGCTGCTTTTGTTACATACGGACCCAAAACGGTCATCACTGCTGTTGCTATTAATGTTATTTCCATTTTTTTACTATTTTTAGTTATATAAAGTATAGTATTTTCTTTTACAATTTTTGCTAACGTAGGACGCTACACACAGGGGCGGACTGCGGGCGATTTCCTGTCAAGCAGAAAAGCAGCCCGACCGGAAAGATACACACCGAAAACCACCGCTGCCGGACTTGACGGGTAGCTGAGGTTATGTGCCGTTATTTGCTCACTATTTATCTGCCAATCCACTTGATTTGTTCCTATTTCAATATTTCATTTTTTATTTCACGACACTTTGTGAAATTTCTATAAACCTGATGTACCAAAGATGATTTGTAAAGATTGTCTACAATTTTTTTTGTTTCTTCTGCAGTTTCATCTATGAGTTTTTCAAGTTGTGATATTTTAAAATTATTGAAGTCATAACTTGGGTCAAGGATAGCCTGTTGTCCAATTTTTTCTAAAACGATATGCAACACAAATCTGTTCGAATGAATGTAATGACTTTTTTCCCTGCCAGTAGATGCTTTTTCTTTAGATTTTAAGATTCTGATTGTTTCTCTACTGACTTGAACACAACGCAAGACTTTAGTTGCTGTCGTATTAATATTAACAATATCGGTGTATGGTTTTTTTGAAATGTCCTCCCATAATTTACCAACTTCTCTTTTTGATTGAACTGCGATGTCAACGTTAGGTAATGAACAGGCCAGACCAGTCATTACTTCTTCTATATTATAGTTCTGCTCGTCACTCTTAGGTGTTGCATCTGAACGTTTATAATGATAATTAATTCCTTCAAGTGCTAATTCAATTTTTATCCTTTCCTGCTCTGGATCAAGTGAAACAAAATCTCTTTTGTCAATTTTATTTTGAGTATTTGTTTTTTTAGTTACACTTAAGCCAAAACCCTCTGGGCAACCTTCTAATGAAATAACTTTTATAAATATTTTGGTCTCCCCAACTTTATCAGGAAACTTTTCAAATGCGTTTCCTAGAGTACCAACAGATTGTGCCCCGTTGACAATTTTGAAATCTTCTGCGACAAAAATTCCAGAATTTCTGTCACTTCCACCCATTGGTTTTTTATTTATTGATTGACAAATTGCTGTAATTCCATTATTGTAGAAATAAAAATTTTCTGGTTCCGTCTTTATTGTTTCAATTATATCTTCATTTACTTCACTAAA
>CAZOCW010000196.1:0-2112 GCA_964578405.1 uncultured archaeon
GATGCTGTTAGTAAAAGCAAAAAAATGTTTGGGCTATTAATGGAACACTTTTGTTAGTGGTAAAACAATAAATCTTAAAAATCCACGGGCAGCTTTCCTTAACCGACCATTATCTCTGATAATATCAGCTAAAGGAGGAGAAATAAATAAATATACAAAAATGCAAACCCTTCCAATAATTGATGTCATTAATACTTTGTCTCTGTATTCCCTAAGCTGCAATACTTCTGTTTTATCTGGATTTCCAAAGGCAGCAGTTGCAATGAAACATGAAGAATTCCTTGGTAGAGAAGCACCTATTAAAGATGGTTTCAATTCTTTCCTTTTGATGCTTTTTATAGAAGTTAGATTTAAAGAAATATTAAAATTATATGAGGTCCATTGATTTCCATGAACAGTCTTGGCGTTTCCGCATGAATAACTAAATTTAGTTATTTCACCTTCAAATTCGATCATGCTATTGTTATGAATCAAAAGAATTGTTTGATACAAATTAATGTCAAAAAAGAGATCGTACTTAACCTCTAACAGCCCATAATAAACGGAAAATCCGTCTTCAAATCCTTCACTGCTAGAACCACCATATCGAGCAATGGCTTTAATTCTATCTGGAGAAATATCTTGTACTTCTGCTGGTGAAAGAGTCAATATTTCTCCCAAAAATGATTTGTTTTTAATTTTAACTTCAAAATCTTTTATTGAACCAGAATTGTTATTATTCCACTCAATAATTTGTAATGGGGTTAAATTTTGGGGAGGGCGAGGTTCTTTACCTGGCATTTGAACAAACCATTGATAAATGCTATTGATGCTTATCACAATGCTGTATATTTATGTTTACAAATGCCTAATGTTCTCGGGCTAGGTGTGGTTGGTTTATGGTGGGCCTTTTGCGTTTGCATAACCAATCACGATTAGCACGAATTAGCGGGTGTTACTACTTTTTCTCAATTTTTAATTTCATCTTTTCCAGATCAGAATCCCAGTTCCCATCCCAAGAAACTTCTATTTCAGCCCGAACAGTTTTAGCATTATTTGCTTGAATTTCAAGGGTATATTTGATTATTTCATTAGCTTTCAAGTTTCCCTTAAAATTGTTAAATCTTGGAGATAAGGATGGAGTGAATGCGTCTGCCCCCTCATCTAAATATCCAAAATCAAATACCTGTACATCAACAAAATCAACTGCTGGTGGCGATGTTTCAGCGGGAGACCATCTAAAAAGAGGTGGTACTGTCAGAGTCAATTTTTTATATTGTTCAGTTTTAGGATCTTTTGCATGAATTTCTTTTAAAATTACCCTACATTTACTTACAGTATTTCTTTTTTTGTGATTTATTACTTTTAGATGATAAATTATTACTCTATTCCCCATTACATTATTTTCAGAATTATGCGAATATCCAGAAGTTCCAGAAGTTCCAGAAGTTCCAGAAGTTCCAGAAGTTCCAAAAGTTCCAGGAGTTCCAGAAGCACAAGTAGTCCCAAAACTTTCAACGAATGAATTATGATCTCCGTTCCCTTTTGGAATTAATACATAAGAAGAGAGAAAACTCCAATTTGTCAACTCGCCTTTAGGATCTACTAATTCTAAGGTGAGTTTAGCCTTGAAGAGAGCATTCTTAATATTTTCTCCAAATAATGCCACTATAACAGCGAGAAGAGTGCCTATTGCAATCACTATGTTGACTACTAAATTCCAGGTTTCAAAACAGGACATAATTAATTTGATTTTTGTATTAATGATTAATTTGATTTAATACCCACAAACTTGTGAGTACCCCTGAACTTCTCAGAGGTACCTAGCTAGTTCATTACGACTACTCCTCAAAAGCATCAGCTTTTATTAATAAAAAACAATAATAGAAAAAAAAACCTTTAGTGGCAGATTTTAGGCTTAATTTGAAACCATTACCAATAATAAAATTGTATGCTTTTGATTAGCAACCTATTTCATCTTTCCCAAAACTCTCAAAATTCCATCACTTTTCTCCTTAGAGCCGGAACTACTGCCAAAGAAAAATGCAGCAACGGTGCCAACAATCCCGATAAAAGTCCCAAAAGTCATGTAAACAATTTCACTGTTACCGGTGGGAATGGTAACGAAAAACA
>CAZOCW010000197.1:0-2111 GCA_964578405.1 uncultured archaeon
GGTATAAGTTCAAACCCTATCATCCCTCTTTTCCAAAATTGTTTTTACAACAAAAAAGATTCATTTTGAGGATTTTGAAAAACTGTTCATCTGGTGGGAAACCTGCCCCCGTGGGGGTTCACCACATAGGTTCAACCTCCGTTCCTTCATTAGGTGGTAAAGGAATTTTAGATATTATTGTTGAAGTAGATAAAAAGAACTTTTCCAAAGCAAAAGAAATATTGCACGAGAGTGGATTTTTGTACGATCACACAATGAGAAAAAAGAGACACTTTCACAGAAAATATTATGTTGATTTTAAGGGAGTTCCAAGATTAGTTCACTTGCACTTAACCTACTTTGGTTCAGGGGAAATAGAATTAGCATTAGCATTTAGAGAATACCTTAGAGCACACAAAAAAGTTCGAGAGGAATACGCGCGTATTAAACGAAAAGCCTCCTCTCTTCATTCAAAAGAAGGAAAAAAATATGTTAAATTCAAATTAAAGTTTGTTGAGAGTACTTTAAAGAAAGCTCTAAAGTGGTACGAAAAGAACTAAATCGCTTTTCAAGTTTATTTTCTTCTAATTGTTTTTCTAATTGCATGAGCCAGTCTTCTCTCTCGTTGATTAATAGCACTAAAAATAGTTCCTTGTAGTGGTAGTTCTCCAATGTTGTTTTTCACATTTTGTTGTAACAATCTCTTTACTGCCTCTCTTCTTGTAATCTTTCTTCTTCCAAGAACAAATCTTTCAAGTTCATCCGGGGAATGTGCGAGTTTATCAAGGACCTTTTTTGCTCTCTTTGCTCCGCCAGGCATAACGTGCCCAACCGCTCTTTTTGCTTTATTAATATCAATATGGTGTATTTTTTTAACAAATGGTTGAGTTTTTAGTATTCTCATCTTTTCAAGTAACCAAAGCAAATCAACTTTGCTTGAATATGGAATTCCTGCAAGATTATTTCTATCATATTTGTAAAGAGAAAATAGTAAAGGGTGGGAAGAATATTTCTTTTCACACATTTTTAAGAAAGCACTAGGGTGCATTACTTCATGATTTCCCATTGACAAATCACAAACAACCATGTTTGGTTTAAATTTTTCGGCAAGTTTAATTCCTTCCTTAATAGTTCCTGCAGTGTGTAATTCATACCCAAAAGCTTTGCAAATCTTTTTTACAGGGGTTCCATATTTTTCTACCTCATCATCCACATAAAGAACATGAATTGTATTTTCCATAAATACATTACGTTTCAAGTCAGTTATATACTTTTTGGATTGATTATTTTGGTTTACATTTCCCTCATGAAAACCTTTTTTAACCACCTAAGACTAATATTACGCATGGGTTTAGTTGGGAAAAGAGGGCAATCCTTCTGTGAAGCACGGAGAGGACAAGCTCATCAAAGAGCACAGGGTACAACAGAATATTTAGCAATTGTTGTTATTGTAATTGTTATTGCAATTGCTGCACTAACTTTATTTGTTACAGTTTTTGAAACAGGTGCGCAAAGTCCAAATCTAGCTTCTATTCAAAATAAACAATATTGGAGCACTCAAACAATTGCATTAAAAGATGCCATGGTGGATGAAAATGGAGATGCAGTATTTGTGTTAACAAATAACACTGAATATTCTTTACGAATGACTGGTTACAAAATTGATGATAATGAATTTGTAATTAGTGGAAATGGAATTTCATTTAAACCAAAAGAACAAAAAGCAATTTTCTTTCCAGATATTGGAGCCTGCCCAACAACAACTGGTTGTTCATATGATAAAATATTATTTTATTACTCTCCAATGAATCAAACTCAAAAATTAATTGCTGGTGGAGACTCACTAGTTTTAGGTAAAAGAGAAAATGTAAGATGGAATTTTGAAGGAACAAACAATATGGTTTGTGTAGCACAAGGGGAAGTATTACAAACTTGCTCCGCTGGAAGTGCATTGAGTCAGTACTTGAATGATCAAAACAAATTTTTAATTGATTTAAACACTACAGGGGTATTACGCTCTGATACAAACATGATTTGCGATTCAACAACATGTTATAGAATTGGTTCTTCAGGAAGCGGGGGAGTAAGTAAATCTGTTTGGCAACCAACAACCGCTGGTGCGGATACAAATT
>CAZOCW010000198.1:0-2103 GCA_964578405.1 uncultured archaeon
TAGAACAAGCAGGTTTGATTATTGAAGGAATTAAAACTAGTCTGCTTGACATACATGGATTAAAGAATAAAATAAATAAAGAACAAGATTTGAACAAAATTGATTCATTAAAAGAAGGAATGAAAGTTCCTTGCGTATTAATGGTTGTTTTTGGGAAAAATGTAATTGAGATTTGTAAAACAATTGAAAGTGAATTTGAAACAAACATTCACGCTTCAGCAAATGAAGAAGTAGCAAAATACGAAATATCAAGATTTTTTAAAACGGAAGAATTATTTGCATATAATCAAGATGTTGAAAAAATAAGTGAAGTTGATAGTTCACCAAAACTTTGGAAAAAATATTCAAACAAAAGTGTTGAACAAATAGAAAAAGACGAAAAAAAGTAAATTTACATTTATTATAATTGCTTGGTGAAAATTAAAAATTAAAGAAGATGAAATAATGATTAGACAACCAATAATTACAGTTTTAGGTCACGTTGATCATGGTAAAACTTCTTTACTTGACGCAATAAGAAACACAAGAGTTTGCGCAAAAGAAGCCGGAGCAATTACTCAACACATTGGGGCAACTGAAGTTCCTATTGAAATAATTCAAGAAGTTGCAGGATCTTTAATTAAAAAATATGGATTTAATTTAACAATTCCTGGATTATTATTTATTGATACTCCTGGACACGAAGCTTTTACTAATTTAAGAAAACGCGGAGGAGGAATTGCGGATCTTGCAATACTTGTAATTGATGCAATGCAAGGAATCCAACCACAAACTATTGAAGCAATTGAAATTTTACGCGCATTTAAAGTTCCATTTGTTATTGCAATGACAAAAATTGATTTAATGCCATTTTATTCTTCAAAAGAAGGAAACTTTTTAGATAATTTGAAAACACATAATCCGAGAAGTCAACAATTATTTGATGAAAAACTTTACACGTTAGTTGGTGAATTATACAAACACGGATTTGAAGGAGAAAGATTTGATCGATGTGCATTTGGAAAACAAATACCAATTGTTCCAGTATCTGCGCACACAAAAGAAGGGCTTGCAGAACTAATTACACTATTATCAGGATTATCACAAAGATATTTGGAAAAGAAATTAGAAATAAGCATGGATGAAGCTGCAAAAGCTGCAGTTTTAGAATCAAAAGAAGAAAAAGGATTAGGAAAAACAATTGATGTAATACTTTACCAAGGAACATTAAAAGTAAATGATGAAATTGCGGTTGTTGGAAGAAAAGGAGTAATTGTTACAAAAATAAGAGTGCTACTTGAACCAAAACCATTACAAGAAATGAGATTAACTAAAGAAAAATTTTCTTCAGTAAAAAGCGTATCAGCTGCTACTGGGGTAAAAATATCTGCACCTGGACTTGATGATGTTTTAGCAGGATCTACTCTTACTGGAATTAAAACAGGAAAAGAAGTTGATGATTTAAAACTTGAATTTAAAGAAACACACTACGCTTCAGAAAATAAAGGACTAATTGTAAAAGCGGATGCAATAGGTTCACAAGAAGCAATGATTAATTTATTAAAAAAAGAAGGATTTGTTTTACGAAAAGCTGATATTGGAAATATTACGCGAAAAGATGTAATGGAAGCTGCTTCACTATTGTGTGAAGATCCACTACTTGGAGTTGTTTTAGGATTTAATGTTGAAGTTGATAAAGATGCAACTGAAGAAGCAGAAAAAAGAGGAATAAGAATATTTAATGAAAAAGTAATTTACCATTTAATTGAAAATTATAGAACTTGGGTTGATGAATCAAAAAGAGCTGCTAAATCAAATGAACTTGCTTGTTTAGTTTGGCCAGTTGAATTTGAAATAATACGCGGAAAAGTATTTAGAAATACAAAACCTGCAATTGTTGGAGTAAAAATACTTGAAGGAAAATTAAGAGATGGTTGGAGAGTAATGAATAAGAACGGAGAAATAATTGGAACAATACAAGGACTTCAAAATGATGGAAAAGCAGTTAAAGAAGCAAAACGCGGAGATGAAGTTGCAGTTTCAATTGATGGTGGAAATGTTGGAAGAAACATTAGCGAAGGAGAACATTTGTTTTCTTGCATTCCTGTAAAACAATATTGCGAC
>CAZOCW010000199.1:0-2090 GCA_964578405.1 uncultured archaeon
GTCCAACTGAATTAAGCACTCCAAGTTTTGTTCGAATGTGAGGAATTGCTTCAAATAATTTAGTTGCTTCTTCTACACTCATGTGTAATATATCAGAAATATTTTTTCCATTAAAAGTAACTGTAAGAGTTTCTTCATTGTATCTTTTTCCTTTACACTCTTCACACTCAACGTAAACATCAGGCAAAAAATTCATTTCAATTTTTATTGTTCCGTCCCCTTGACACTTTTCGCATCTTCCCCCAGGCAAGTTAAATGAAAATCTTCCTTGATCGTATCCTCTCATTTTTGCTTCTTTAGTAGATGCAAAGAGTGCCCTTATTTCATCAAATACTTTAATGTAAGTTGCTGGGTTTGATCGGGGAGTTCTTCCAATTGGAGATTGATCAATTACAACTACCTTGTCAATCTTTCCTTCAATATCAATACTTTCGTGTTTCCCAGGAGAAATATTTGCAGTCGAAAGTTCTAATTTTTTAATTAATCCTTTTTGAATAATTTCTTCTAAGAGAGTGGATTTTCCAGATCCACTAACTCCAGTTAAACAAGTAAATATTCCTAGAGGGATTGCCACATCAATGTTTTTCAAATTGTGTTCACTACATCCATTAAATGTAATACTTCCTTCCCCCTTTCTTCTAACTTGAGGAATTGGAATACTCATTTTTCCAGATAAATATTGTCCCGTAATAGATTTTGGATTCTTTTCAATCTCGTGCGGAGTTCCTTCTGCAATTACTTCCCCGCCGTGAATTCCAGCACCAGGACCCATATCAACAACATAGTCAGCTTTTCTAATTGTATCTTCATCATGCTCTACAACAATCAAAGTATTACCAATATCCCTAAGTTTGTGCAAGGTTTCAATTAATTTATTGTTATCTCTTTGGTGAAGTCCAATTGAAGGTTCATCAAGAATGTAAAGTACTCCCATTAGGTTTGATCCAATTTGAGTAGCAAGTCTTATTCTTTGTGCTTCTCCCCCTGAAAGAGTCCCAGCTTGTCTTGAAACAGTTAAGTATCCTAAACCCACATCATTAAGGAATTTTAATCTTGAAATAATTTCTTTTAAAATCAATTTAGCAATTTCTTTTTGTTTATCAGTTAAATCAATATTTTCAAAAAATTCAAGTGCTTTTGTAACTGAGAGTTCTGTAACATCAACAATTGATTTTTTTGCAACCCTAACTGCAAGAACTTTATCCTTTAATCTTTTACCATGACAAATTGGACACTCTCTTGATTTCATGTACTTTTGCAATTCTTCTCTTCGATATTCCGATTCAGTGGATTTGTAAAGTCTATCAGATTGAGGAATTAATCCTTCCCAACCTTCGTTGAAATTCATTGTTGCCCCATTACTCCAATTTCCTTTAATTGGAGAGGGATCCCCATTCATTAATACATCAAATTGTTTTTTTGAAAATTTTTCAATCGGAGTAAACAAATCAAATCCATGAACTTTTCCAACTGCTTGAAGTTGCTGACTTCTCCAACTTAAATCCA
Organism: uncultured archaeon; assembly: GCA_964578405.1. Lineage (GTDB taxonomy): Archaea > Iainarchaeota > Iainarchaeia > Iainarchaeales > JAAZKV01 > JAAZKV01. The sequence continues at coordinate 1,507 of CAZOCW010000199.1, forward strand.
TTTTTCCATAAACATCAATCGCACCATCAATAATACTCAGAGATTTATCAGGAATCATTAGATCAGCATCAAATTCAATTTTTACTCCAAGTCCCTTACATTCTTCGCAAGCACCAAATGGAGAGTTAAATGAAAACATTCTTGGTTGGAGTTCTTCAAAACTCATTCCACAAACAGGACACATTAATGCAGACGAGTACAAGTGTTCTTTTTCTTTTGAATCAAGAACAATTACAAGTCCACTTCCTCTTTTTAGTGCACTCTCAACTGACTCAGTCAATCTTGCTTTTTCTTTCGCATTAATTCTATCAACAACAGCTTCAATATCATGCATTTGATATTTTGAAAGAGTAACTTTTTCATCACTCCTCATTACTTGTTTATCCACTCTAACTTTTGCAAATCCTTCTTTACCTAGATCTAGTACTAATTGTTCATAAGTTCCTTTTTTTTGTCTAATAATTGGAGCTAAAATTGTTAAGTCTCCTTTTAGTTGTTCTCTAATTCTTTTTGCAATTTGTTGAGCAGTTTGAGATTCAATTACCACTCCATGAACTGGACAATGAGGAGTTCCCACTCTTGCA
>CAZOCW010000200.1:0-2058 GCA_964578405.1 uncultured archaeon
TTATCCCAGTTATCAGGCTTTTTTAATGGGCTTTTCGGCTATACGACTGAATGTTAGCAGTAGTTGTTCTTCGTCCGTCAAGCATGTCGTTTACAGTATTCAATTGTCTTTTTGTCAAGGTCGTTAAGTAATGCTTTGTGTTCAACTGTCTTGTAAATATCTAAAGTCCGTTTGTAATCTTTCTCTTTGAATTTATGTCTTGCATTTTCAATAATCATTAAGTCTGAATGGTTTTTATATTCTTCTTGTGCCTTCTCATTGTGCTCTTTAACAAACTTGGCTTGCAATTTAGCCGCTTCAACTAATTTGTCACATGAGCCTTGAAAAAAGTCGTCAACTAAAATGTCAAAGTCGTGCAAAATGTGTCTGAAGGCAAGAAGTTTGTCGTCCGATTGAAAGCCTGGAAATTGCTTTTTGTCGGCAAAGCCAAGGTGGTCAAGATAAAATTCAGGTCCAACTTTGAAGTCATCAAACTGATAATAGAGTTCAGTAACTGAATAACGATAACCAATCACAAACTTCTTTCGTCCGCTTCTAAAAGTAGCGTTAGTAAATTGTCCACCTGAACCTTTGCCATTTTCATAATTGTCAAATGCAAAACCATGTCGTGTTAAAAACGGCTCTAAAACTTCAAGTCCTTTTAATAAATCTGTCAATGGTTGCATGTTGTTTTACAATTACTGCTAACATTTATATATGTCTGACAAAATCATCCTTTACCTCCATACGTTAGTTGTATAGTCCTGATTAATGTCATCATTATTTACCCTACAAAAATACAAATATTTCATTATCATGTATGTTTTTTAACAAAAAAAACCCGTTGGGTGCTGCCTTACCCAACGGGTTAAATTTTTATTTATGGTTTACATTTCCGGATCTACCTCATCGGCTTCGTCGTCGGTGATTATTTCTTCCTTTGGGATAAGTGCGTGGTATTTTTTGCGCAACTCTTCCATCTGGATAAATAAATTGCTAATATCCTGATTGGGTGCATAAGTAGCAGACTGCTCTATTGATATACAAAATTCGCGGTATGCATCCGCGGCTGGTGCACGCAGTTCGCTGCTGGGCTCGGTTCGGCTGCCTACTTCCAGATTGCGTTGATCAAACAATTGTTTTAATTCCAGATTATCTGCTTTTAACTGATCGAACAAATCTTTAATATCCAACAATGTAGCTGCATCTATAACGGCCGCATTGTTTGAAAATTTTTCAATCATTTCGTCAGTAGATTCCTGCTGGGTGGCAAGTGATTTTTTAGTCAGATCTTTGTAGGGAGCCAGAAAATAATCTATTACTCCGGCTGCATCTTTTTTGTGTGTATCGCGCGATTTGCTGTGAAATGTTACGGTTCTTTTTATTTCAGCAAAACTATCGTCGCATTTGCTTCTCTGATTATTTATAGGACTGGTTAAAACACTTTTCCTAAGTCTGTTTACCTGTGCCGCAAAGGCTTCATTCTTAGGTTGCATTATTGCTAAAATTGCGTTCGGAACTACTCCTATACTTGCCGTTACACTATTGGCATTGTCGATAGTTTTACTAATTAATGCCGCTGCATCTTCGTTGGTTAAATACTTTAAGTCCAACATTGTAAATTTCATTTTTTCCATTTTCAAATGATTTTTGAATTATTAATTATTATTGTTTTGTTCCACAAAAAATAATTACAATATAAGAATTTTTGAATTATTTAAACCTGAATTATTGTTTATTTCAAAATATTTGAACCAGCAAAAAAAGAAAATATCATGCTGAAAATAGTTTTTGCTTCACTTTCCAGGTAAGTGAATACTTTTCTACTGTATTTGCTTCACTTTCCGGGTAAGTAAATACTTTTCTACAGTATTTGTTTCACTTTCTGGGAAAGTATATACTTTTTAGCAGTTTTTGCTTCACTTTCCGGGTAAGTGAATATTTTTCTATCAAAAGCATATTACTCTGCGAATGCAAAATTTTGCTATTTATTTTGATTAAACCTTTCGTATGCAGAAACTTTTTTTTCAGCCAAAAATCAATCTAAAATTTTATGAAAATACTTAGCCGAAAGAGGAA
>CAZOCW010000201.1:0-2054 GCA_964578405.1 uncultured archaeon
TTAGAAAAAGCCCCTGGATTTCCTGCTGTTAAAGCAATGGATTCACCAGTGATTTTTGAAGAAAGGTCAGAACAAAGCAAAATTATTTGCCCCATGATGTCGGAATAATGGATTGGTTTACCAAGAACCGTTCGTTTAGCGTAGTATCCAACAACTAACTCTCTAATCTTTGGATTAAGAGTTTTTCCGCCAATTCTAGGATCATTTGATTTAACAATTCCCTTATCCACAGCTTTTTTTTCAAAATAAGCTTGATTCCAAATACTTGAAGTAATTCCAAGCTCAGGGTCACCATATAAATCTCCAGGAAGAATAGAATTAACTCTAATGTTATATTTGCCAAGATCCATTGCCCAAAGTCTAGTCATCATGCATTGCGCTTCTTTAGCAACTCCGTAAAGCGAGGATTTCTCTGAAGCCATTCTTGCTGAAGCTGAAGAAATGTTTAGAATGCAACCAGATTTTTTTTTCACCATGTACTTTGAAGCAATCATAGCGTTAAGAAAATACCCGTTAATGTTAACATCCGTGCTGAGTTTAATGTCCGCAGGGGAAAGAGAATCAATTAAACCAAGTTTTGCAATTCCCGCACAATTAACTAAAACATCAACCGAACCAAGTTTCTTTTCAAGAGCGGAGTAGGCTTCTTGGAGTTTAGTTTCATCAGTAACACTTGTAACCATTGGAAAAGCAGAGTTGGGGAACTCAGAGTTTATTTTTTTTACAACTTCCTTTACTGCATTTTCATTAACATCAAGCACTCCAATTTTTGCTCCAGCAAAAGTAAAACAAAGCGCAATAGCTTCCCCAAAACCAGAACCTGCTCCAGTTACAACCACTACTTTATTTTCAAGTAATCCTTTGAAGTGGGGGGTTAAGTGTAAAAAATTTTTATGCATTAATACTAACCAAAACTCTTTTAGTTAGAAAAGGAAGAAGTTGAATAAATACTTTACTACTGCGTGAGTTTTGATTTTGGATGAGTTTAAAAAATTAATAATTTTTTTTTTATCTAAGTGCATAAGTTTATTTACTTAGGGGGAGGTTCTTTTTCTTATGTATGGTAAAGTTCCTGTTCTTGAGACATTATTTGACGAGTATAATTTGACTCAATTAGATAGAGCATATATTGCTAGGGATCTTTTACTGCTTAAGAAAAAAGATCTTGCTACTTATGCGCATTCAATTCGTACTACTCTTTTTGCGATGGAAATTGCAAAATATTTGGGTCAGAATCCAAGAAACTTATTATTTGCTGGGCCAAGACATGACATTGGGAAATTAGAAGTTCCAAATAAAGTACTTAAGAAAAAAGGGAAATTTAATGATGAGGACAGGGCTGTAATGAAATTTCACCCAGTGGATACTGCACTTCATGTTGCAGAAACCCATCCATATTCAGCACTTATTGGCGTAAACCATCACAGACATGGAGTTCATCCTTATCCAAAGAGAATTCCAAAAATTGAATCTCTTCAAAACTTGTCTCACGAAGCAAAACTAAGTGCGCATAAAGAATCAAAATTATTAGCAATAGCTGATTGGTTTGATGCAGCAGTTTATAGAAGAAATTCTAAATTCTTTGGGCAAAAAATAACCCTTGATCTTATTCGACAAGAAATGATAAACGAAATGCCAAAACTAAAAGGAACTATTGACAAACTATTTGATGGAAAATTTTTCAAACCCGAAATGCTTAGTCCTCTACAGAGAAACAGATTTGCTTTTCCAAAAAGATTTGTACAAGAAAGAGCGCTTCAAAGTAGAGTGTTTAAGCAAAAGCCAAAACCAAGAAGAGGGCATTAAAGTTTATTTCCAAAGTTGAAGTAAATTCTCTTTGTACTTTAAAGGGGAATTATACTTATTAGTTAGACTCAAATATTCCTGTTTAATTACTTCTTTATTTGAAACCTTTTTTCCTTTTAATAAATCAAAAATAGATGGGTTATACATTGCAGCTCGTCCAATCATAACTCCACTTACACCCATTCTTTTTACAAGTTCCACTTTCTCCTTGGAGTCAATTCCTCCATTAGCAATAATTTCTTTCCCCT
>CAZOCW010000202.1:0-2048 GCA_964578405.1 uncultured archaeon
GAAGGGGTTGTTTTTGCAGTATTATTGATTATTTTTTCATTTCAAGTGGCACCCTTTTAAAGCTTTCTCATCCAGATTTTGTTATTAACACAAAATGGTGAGCTAAAAAATGAAGATTCAAGGACATCCACGAAATAAGGGTAGAAGAGGAAAGACAAGATACAAAATGTCAAAGCACGGTCCTAAAACTAGTGTTAATGATATAATGAGAGAATTTGAAATTGGAGATAAAGTTCAAATTGTTATTGATGGAAGTATCCACAAAGGATTCCCGCACAAGAATTTCCACGGTTTAACTGGAAAAGTTACTGGGAAAAGAGGAGAAGCTTACGAAATTTCAGTTGCAAAAGGAAATCAACCATTAATGGTTGTAACAACTCCTGTGCACATGAAGAAATTATTGTAAATTTAATAAGTAATTTTGAATATTTTGGTGAATGACATGGAATCAAGAGTTGTATCAATGAAACCAGTTGCTTTGTACGAAGTAAAAGAAATCCTTAAAGGAAGAAAAACTGATAAGGAACTTAATTACGAACAAGAACAAACAATGAAGTTCGTTGAAAAATTTGCTAAATTAACTGAAAAACAATCAGTAGATTTACTAAAAGAACTTGTTGAAATTCCTTTCTTAAAAGACTTAGAATTACTTAGATTTGAAATTGCAAATGTTGTGCCAGTAAGAGTAGAACAATTGCAACTAATGTTGCCAAAAGGCATTGCTCCTTCGGAAGAAGAGCTAAAATTGGTCATCGAACTTACAAAGAAGTTCGAGGAAAAGCTAGAATAAATCTTCTAGTCAGCTTTTCCTTTAAAGTTTGATGAAAAGTTATTTTTAATAAGGACAACGACAGTAATATGTATTATACAAAAAGTGATTGATGATGACAGCAGAAGAACAAGCATTGGTATTGGACTTTATGCCACAAGGTAAGTCCTCTTCAGCGAAAGCAGAAGCTCTTGCACAAGTAATGGGAAAAGATTACTTTACTCTTTTAGAAGTAGTTCCAAAAGTAGGTGCTAATCTTACAGTTTGCGAAGAAATTTACGTTGGAAAAGACGAAAGACCAAAAGTTGAACTTGTTAAAGGAAGAATTTCATATAAAGATTTGACTTCAAATTCTCTCTCAGAGATAGATGAAGTAATTACAAAGATTGTTCAATCAAAGAAAGAAAAATTCCTTGCTTTCTTTAATACTTCAAGAGCAATTTCACTTAGAAGACACCAATTAGAACTTTTGCCTGGAATGGGAAAGAAACACATGCTTGCAATACTTGATGAGAGAGAAAAGAAACCATTTGCATCTCTTGAGGATGTAGTTTTACGAGTAAAAGGAACTCCTGATCCAGTTAAATCAATTGTAAAAAGAGTGATGGAAGAATTACAAGATCCTGAAGATAAACATTACTTATTCGTTCGACCACCTGCAGAACCAAGACCACAACAATATGGCGGAAGAAGATTCTAACTAAGTATTATTTCTTTTTTTATTTTTTAGTTAGTTAAGTTGTTTGTGATTTTATGGGTTTGTTTGAAGAGTTGCAAGATTTGATGTTAAAATATCATTTCAGACCGGATAAGAAACTCTCTCAATTTTTTTGTATTAATGAAGCTCTCTTACAATACTTAGTGAACTCCGCAAAAATGGAGAAAGGGGATGTAGTTTTAGAAATTGGTCCAGGAACTGGATTTTTAACTAAAAGATTAATTGCACAAGCAAAAAAAGTTGATGCCAAAGTAATTGCTTTTGAAGTAGATGAAGTGATGATTGATTTACTAAAAGAACAATTTTCTGCAGAAATTGAAAGCGGATTATTTACTTTAGTAAATGGAAATGTTTTGGAACAAAGTTTGGAAGCACTTAGTGTAAACAAAATTGTTTCACTTCCTCCCTATCACATTTCAAGTGATTTACTTGCAAAACTTGGTTTATCAAAAGGGCTAACAAGAGTAATTTTAGTTCTTGATAAAGGTTTCACAGAAAAACTTCATGCATTTGAAGGACTAACTGAATACGTTGCTTTAACTGTTTTGATTAATTTGAATG
>CAZOCW010000203.1:0-1627 GCA_964578405.1 uncultured archaeon
ATTTCAAGGATTTTTTGCATTAAATCTAAATTTGCTTTTGAGTTAGCATTAACTTCTTCCATTTTACTTTCCAAATTTGATATTCTATAATTTAAAGAAGGATCAGTGGGAGTGTTTTGATCTCTAATTACTTGTTTTACTTCATCAACTTTTTTACTAACATCATCGATTTTTTGTTCATGCATGTTTAACATGTTGTGAGTTTGTGTTTGTTGCAAATCTTGTTCTTGTGCTTGAGTTTCAACAACATTTCTTAACATTTGAACATCCTGTTGTTGTTGAATAACTTCTTCTGTAGCAGGTGCTTTTGGAGCTTTAACTTTTGCAATAATACTAGTTGCTTCTTCTTGAGTTAAACCAGTATCAACTAAAGTAGAAAGAACGGTTGGCTCGTCTATTCCTGCGTCAAGCATTCTTAACACCGTATCTACCATTACTTGTTCATTTATCATTAAAACCACGCTTTACTAGACTGATAAAGTAAGGGCTTTTTGGTATTTAATTGTTGCTTTCTTTCGCTGGAAAGGAATAAATATCAAGAAACACTTAATTATGCTGTACAATAAAAATAGTTAAGGGCGAAAAAATGGATTTTAAGATAGACTACGGTCCGTGGGAGACAATATTTGCGGGTACTACTTACGGGCACGAAGTGGAAATTATTTCAAATCCTGAAAACTTTTTTCTAGTTTTTATTTATGATAAACGTGATGGAAAAAGAATGGGCTCCGTTGTTGAAGGGTACAAAGCATTTTTTGCAAAAGGGCAAATGGAAACATTTATTTCAACTTTACCAAAACCTTGTTTTGGAGTAGAAAAAACCTTGGGCGGAAAAACTGGGAAAATATTTTTTCTTTCCTTTGATCCATTCTATGTGGATTTTAGGGCTGAAGATTTTGTTCGAAAAATTGATCTTGCTGTTCAAAAAGTTGATCAAAACTCTTCAATGATAGTGGATCTTGCAAGAGCGTCCTCACTTGATATTCGAGAATTATCTTCTGTTCCTAAATCTGAATATGCTCCAATACTTGGGGATCCATTTGTAATCAAAACATTAATCGGGGGGCAAAGATCTGGAGAATTATCTAAAATGGATATTGTTCAAAATCAAAATGATCAACAAGATTCTGCTCGTGTAATACAACTTGGATTAAGCAAGACTAGGGAAATAATGCGGGAGCAATCTTCAAACTTAAAAAGAACATCAATTGTTGGACAAGGTTCTGTTTTAGAATATGCTTCCTATATTTTAACTGAAAATTTGTTACTTGAAAATATTCCTACAATAATTTTTGATTCAACAGATTATTTTGATCAATTAGGTTCTGCAAGTCCTGAAGCAATGGCACTACGAGATGAATTAGTTGAATTTGAACCAATTGGATTTCCAATGAGACAATTAACTGTAAAATCTTCAATAAAAATTTCATTAAAAGATGTGGATTTATTTTTCTTACTTGATTTACTTGGATTTGGGGATGAAGAATTCCAAAAAAATCTTTCATTAATTTGTTTTTCAATGAGGGTAGATACTCCTGAAGAAATAATTGGAAAAATACTTACTACAAAAGAATTAAGTGATTATGAAGTGCTTAGGGCTGAAAGAATTTTACGCGTAATCAATAAA
>CAZOCW010000203.1:1637-2030 GCA_964578405.1 uncultured archaeon
CTCTGGATTATTTGGACTTGCTACTCCTGCGCAAGAACTAACTAAAACCGTTCCTGGAAAAATTGGAAGAGCTCTATTAATTGATACAAAAACATTATCAAAAGATGAAAATGTTTTATTTGTTAATACAATTTTAAGACAAATAACAAAAAGTGTTTCAGAAGGACAATCACTAAATTGTAGTGTAATAATTCCTAAAGTGGATGATTTGTTTTCTGTTAATGAAGAAAAAGCAGTAACTGCAATTACTCGGTTAGAGAACCGCGGAGTAGGAGTTGTATTGGGTTCAGAAAAAGAGCTTCCTTCTGCATTATCTGATACAATGACTGCAAAAATAAATAATGTTTCGGGAAAAGATTACGCAGTTTCAATCAAAGGAAAAAGAAATTACAG
>CAZOCW010000204.1:0-2020 GCA_964578405.1 uncultured archaeon
AGATGCGGATATCCCGCTGTCACATGCGTTTATTGCAAAAAATCTCTCATCACTGATTCCTTCAAATTCAAATTTGCATTTTTCTATTTTGAACAGCCTCAGAAACTGGGAGCTTTACGATTTGAATCCTTCGATTAAATGTTACTCAAATGTTGCCGGTTTTGGTATTGATGGTGGCTTGTCAACATTTTTAGGCCAAAGTGTTGCCAGTGATGTTTTGAACTTTCTTATTATTGGAGACCTGGCCTTCTTTTATGATATGAATGCCTTGGGCATCAGACATATTAAAAATAATGTGCGCATTGTTTTGATAAACAATCATGGCGGAGGAGAATTTCGACATTTTTCAAATGTTGCGGATAGTTTTGGTGATTCATCAAACCGACATATAGCTGCAGCTGGCCATTTTGGAAATTCATCTGAAGGTTGGGTGAAAAATAACAATTTCACATATCTGTCGGTAAGAACAAAGGAAGAAGTAGCAGATGCGGTAAATGCGTTTGTGAGTCCTTCGGAAAGGCCTGTTCTATTGGAAGTTTTTACAACAATGAGCGACGATTCTAATGCTTTTGAATCATTCATTAAAGAAAATGTGCATGTCTCGGATAGTGATAAATTAAAACAAAAAATCAAAGATAGTATCCCTTCTGGTTTAAAACAGGGTTTAAAGAAAATACTTGGGAAATAAGCATGGGAACTACACTTGAAAACAATAAATATTATGCGAATCATACGTAGTTTAATTAGCGTAATATCACGAATGTGGCGAACTGCCAGAATGCTTCGGAAGTACTGGCATGAAGGTGATATTGTAAAGGTCAATATTTCTCAAATACAGTATGGTGGTATATTGAAAGGTAAAAATGTATTAATTACTGGTGGGAGTTCGGGAATTGGTCTGGCAATCGCAAAAAAATGCTTATCTGAGGGAGCATTGGTTGTAATTACCGGACGTAATGAAGACAAACTATTACATGTATCAAAACAATTGAACAGCCCTTTTCTTAAGACACTTGTTTGGGATGTTAGTAAAGTTGCTCAAAATAAAGAGAAATTAAATGAGATTTTGCTATTGTGTGATAGTAAAATTGATATTCTTGTAAATAACGCAGGTATTCTTGGAGGACATTTGCAATTTCTTTATTTAACTGAAGGAGTTTGGGATGATATAGTTTCCGTGAATTCAAAAGGCCTGGTTTTTGTCACACAATGTGTTGTAAATAAATGGATCGAGAAAAATCAACAAGGAAAAATCATTAATATATCTTCGATGCGTGGCACCTTAGGAGTTCAGGACGGGCCTTATGGAATGTCAAAATGGGGTTTGAATGGATTAACTCATGGATTAGGTCTTAAATTGCTTCCTCATGGTATAATTGTTAATGGCATAGCTCCAGGCATTATTGATACAGATTCAATTGCAATAAAGAATATAAATTTAGAGGAAAACGCATATTTAAATTCTGTTCCAATTAAAAGAATTGGATTGCCGGAAGAGATTGCTGAACTGGCTATTTTCTTGATGAGTGATGCTGCAAATTATATTGTAGGACAGACCATTATTTGTGATGGTGGTTATACCTTGAAGGTCTAAACCATTTTAGAAAACAAAAAATCAAACTCAACCAAGCACTGTGAAAAGAATTGGAATCCTTACCTTTATTCAACCACAGAATAAAAACTATGGCGCTATACTTCAGGCTTATGCATTAAGTATAGCATTAAAAAAAATTGGCCATAAAGTTGAATTGATTGACATAAGGAATAATAGAGAAAACTTATCACAAGTTTCGAGAATTAAAAAAACAATACGTGAAATTTTTGAAGGTAATGTTTTTCGTCTTTTCCTCAAAAAACATGTAGCAATCTCCAAACCTCTTTATTCTTTTGACGAATTAAAAGCTTATTCAAATACATATTATGCTGTAATCGTGGGCAGTGATCAGGTTTGGCGTCCGGAGTATTCTGGTAACCTGGCATTGAATTATTTTCTCGATTTTGTGCCGGATGGGATTAGGAG
>CAZOCW010000205.1:0-2011 GCA_964578405.1 uncultured archaeon
TGCATCTCAAAAGTATTTGAGAAACTTTGCTGTGGTGTTAATGAAATATACTGATTTAGTTTATGGAGAATTTGAAATCACCCAACCAGTTATACTTGATTTGATTAATTCCAAAGCCATTCAACGATTAAAAGGAATAGAACAATCAGGATATTTTGCCCCATTTTTTAAAATTCGTACTTTTACACGATTTGATCACTCAATGGGAGTTTATTTATTGTTGAAACAATACGGTGCTCCTCTTGAGGAACAAATTGCAGGCTTAATTCATGATGTTTCCCACATGGCGTTTTCTCATTGTGTTGATTATGTATTTGATGAAAAAAATCAGAAAACTCAAAGTTATCAAGATGATACTTTTGAAGAATTCGTTAAAAAATCAGATATTCCTCAAATACTTGCAAAACACAAAGTTGATTTGAATTATATTCTAAACGAGCATAATTTTCCTCTAAAAGAAAATAATCTTCCAGATTTGTGCGCGGATAGAATAGATTACTCCTTACGGACTCTACTTTACTACAATCCTCCAATGAATGCAAATGTTGAGGATTTAGTGAAATATACATTAAAACATTTGAAAGTAATTGATAAAAGTTGGGTGTTTGATGATTTTGAAAGTGCATGGAATTATGCGGAAATGTTTTTGCAATTAAATACTTTGTACTTTTCCGGAATTGAGATGGCTGCAATGCAACGAGCTGTTGGGGATTGTTTGATTTATGCTCTTGATAAAAAATATATTGCTAAAGAAGATTTGTATCAAATGGATTCGCTAGTATTAAGCAAAATTATGGCTAATCTTACTGATCCTCAGTTAAGATTACTATTTGCTAGAATGAACAACAAAATGAAATATACTGATAATCCGACAGATTATGCTTCAATTGTTTATGTAAAATCCCGAGTGGTTGATCCATTATTTACTGAACAAGGAAATATTTATCGATTCTCAGATAAATACGCTGCTTGGAAAGAAATCCTTGCAAAGGAAAGCACTCCAAAAGAATACTTTTTGAAATTTGTGGATTAAAGTAAGCGTTAAATAGTAGTTTTGCAATATTCTTGATATGAAAATGAAATTAATCTTTGTGCTGTTAGCGCTAATGTTGGCTACTTTTGTTTCTGCAGATGTAATAATTCCAAATACTCATCCTGTAGATAAATGTGTAAAAATAAGTAATGTAGAGGCATTTCCAGATTATGCTATTGTGGGAGTGATTACTGGCCCAGGAAGTAGTAGTGAAAAAGGACCTGATTTTCAAATTAATATATTAGATAATAATACCTGTATGAGTAAAGGTTACAAGTTCAATCACTATGTAGTTTATGCGATTGAAAAAACTTATTTTGACTCTACACGAACTTATGATTTGAATTTAGATTCTTCGTCGGTTTTCAAATCAAATGTAGATATTGATCCTTATGGAGGGTATGTTTCAGACTCTGACCCTACAGTAAAAATTGATTTGACGTATAAGATAATTGACATTAAAGATGGAAATCTAAATTTGGAACAAGTTTCTGGAAATACTTCTTATAGCAAAAATATATTTGAAATAATTGCATGTTTTTTTGCAAGTTTCTTCGGTTCAAAATGCTAGTTTATTATTAGCTAGCTCTATTGGTTTTAGTTAATCGCTTTCTCAACAAAATCTATATCCAGTTCTTGTAAGGAGTTAATTGCAATTACTCTGCACCCATATTTCTTTGCTTTCTCTTCAATATTACTTAACTTCTCTGATTCAAGTATCTCAATTGCAACAGATTTTTCAGGAAGAAATATGTCCGCTCTGCTTTCTACATTGATCCTTGCCTCAGTCCAAAAAGGTTCATTTAAGAGTTTAAGAAAGTAACAAACTTCAGATTTTTTTAAGTAATGTCTCTTGCTCTCGCTTTTAGTACTAAAATTAATTACATTCATTTTATTGTTTTGTTTAAGTCTCCAATCTACTTGCATATATTAATTCACTTTCCAACATAGGTAAGTTTTGGCCCTTTAAAAAGAAAG
>CAZOCW010000206.1:0-1980 GCA_964578405.1 uncultured archaeon
CAGCTTGCGCTTTTAGTTCTGCAAGAAGCTTTGTGTAAACTTTTCCTTCCTTCATCAATAATCACTTATCTTATATGGATTTTAGGAAAAAAGGAGTATAAAAACCATTGCTTGGCTTTTTTTTCACCCATAAAAAAAGCAAAAAAAGCGAGGAATAACCAACTAATTAAGAATTTGCACAAAGGGTTTTGATTTTAATGCCTTTTTTTGTTTAATAAATGCTAAATCTTCATTACCATTAATTCCTTTTAAAACACTAATCGAGAAATAGGCATCCAAATGCGCCCAAACCAACTCTGAAGGAACTTTTTTTGAATAATTTGATTTTAATAACAAAACCAACTCATTAAAAGATTTAGAATCTTTCGAAAGCGAGGGCTGGAAATAATTCAATTTTAACACATTATATCCGCGTTTGCTCCACCAACGACCCCTATCTTCTTGAGAAATTTTTGCACCCAATGAATCAATTAATTGACTATGCAAAGACATCTGTTTTGGGTTATTTTGCTCACAAAAAAATAAAACTTTAACTTTTTTACTTGGTTTTTTATTCAATGCTTTAACTCCCTTTATACCCAAAAAGAAATTTTTTGAATAATTTTCTTCAACAAGAGACAAAATATACTTAGCAATGCCAAACTTGCGAAAACTTGAATGAACAAATAAATAAATTAATTGAGTAGAACCCAGATAGCCAAATTTCTTTCTTAACTTTTTTGAATAGGAATAATTAGCAAAATTTACGGATGCAATTAACTTGTTTGAAGAAGGATCAAAAAAACAAATAATAACTTCTTCAAAATTACCATACCTTTTTTTAAGCACTGAAGATTTATTCAAAGAAAGTGTTTTTTTAAACCCAGTAAATTCTTCCCTTTCTTCAAGAATAACAAAAAATTCATTGTAAAGTGAATAAAAATCTTTTAAGTTTGGATGAAGTGGAGAAGTAATTATTTTAATCTTTAAAGAATGAACATAGTTTTCTATAGAAGAGTACTTATGCAAAATAGAAATTAAATTTAATTTACTAGAAGAGTTGGATTCATCAATTTCTCTTTTAACTGCTGACTTAAGAGAACTAATTGAGGAAGAGGAAGGCCCCATAAACAAACATTAACCACTAAAGGTTTTATACCTCTTTGCCGGCAAACTACCCTCGAAAGATTATAAAAGACTTCTAACGAATCCTTCCATAAAGATAAGTGAAAAATGATGACTGAACAAACTATTCCTGCTTTGATTTCTGAAATTGCTCAAAAAACTGGCAAAACTGAAGAAGAAATTACTACTTTAATTAAAGCAAAAGTGGACAAATTCTCTGGATTACTTACTGAACAGGGCGCAGCTTACATGGTGCAAAAAGAACTTGGATTAAAACAAGAGGCACTTGAACAAATACAAATTGGGCAATTAACTGATGGAATGAAAGGAATTGAAATTAAAGGAATTGTTGAAGCAATTTTTCCTGTTAAAGAATTTGAAAAAGGGGGAAAGAAAGGAAAATTAAAATCATTTATTTTAAGTGATGGAACTGGAGAAGTAAGAGTAACCCTTTGGAATGACCAAGCAGAAAAATATGAACTTACGAAAGGAAGCGAAATAATTTTATCAAATGTGCTTGTTTCAAGTTACAATGAAAAAAGACAAGTTACTTTAGGTTTTAATGGAATTATAAATATTTTAAATAAAAAAGAAGAAACATTTGAAAAATTATCCGAACTAAAAAGTGGAATGAATGGAATAAATTTAGTTGGAAGAATTGTTAGAAAATTCCCTTGCAAGGATTTTGAAAACGGGGAAAGAAAAGGAAAATTATGCTCTTTCCAATTTGGGGATGAAACTGCACTCCTTCGAGCAACTGCTTGGAATGAAAAAGCGGACGAACTTGAAAAAACAAATGAAGGAGAGGTTGTTGAAATAAAAAATGCTTATACTAAAGAGGGAAGATTTGGAGTAGAGTTACACTTAGGATACACT
>CAZOCW010000207.1:0-1976 GCA_964578405.1 uncultured archaeon
AAAAGATGAAAACTGGGATTAAACATGAAGCTCAGTCAATTAAAACAATTAAGGGGTATATTAGAAAACTTCATGCGGACGAGAATGCTTACAATAAATTAATTGTGGATTTGAATATTCATTTCCCTCAAAGAAAATCCTTTTTGAATGTACTACGCAAGAGTCAGAATGAATATGTGAATAAAATAACTCTTAATGGGGCTAAAGAAACTGTAAGGCTAATGAAAAAACAAGGATTTATTTAAGTAAAATATGCTAAGCGTTAATTTTTATAAAAAAGTGCTGGGCGTTTAACCCAGCAAAAGTTTTCTAAGGGTTTAATCTTTCTGTATCTCTTGGTAGGAAAGTTACTTCACGAACGTTCTTTAGTCCAAGCATAAGCATTAGCATTCTGCTTGGGGATAAACCATATCCTCCGTGAGGGGGACAACCGTATCTGAAGAACTCCAAGTATTCTTTGATTCCTTCCATTGGTACTTTCTTTTCAATTGCTTGTTTTTTTAGTTGCTCATAATGATGTTCTCTTTGAGCACCTGTTGTTATTTCAAGTCCCTTCCAAAGAAGATCAAAACTCTTTGTTATTGTCGCCTCTCCTTCTTTACGCATGTGATAAAAGGGACGCACACTTATCGGGTACTCTTTTACAAACACAAATTCGTGTTTAAATTTTTTCTTAACATATTCAAAGAGTAATCTTTCTCCTTCAGGATCAAGATCAGAGTCTTTGATTTTGTAATCAAATTCTTTTTTGAGTACTTCATGCGCTTCTTTCATTGTTATGCGTGGAAAAGGTAGGGTTGGAACAACAACTTCTTCCCCAAATACTTTCTTTATTTCTTCTCCATGTTTTTCTTTAACACGTGTAAGAACATGTGCTAGCCATTCTTCTTCAGTTTTCATTACTGTTTCTTCTGACTCTACAAAAGAAATTTCTACATCCACTGAAGTGAATTCGGTATCATGTCTTGTGGTGTGAGAAGGGTTTGCACGAAATACTGGTCCTATTTCAAATACTTTTTCAAAGCCCGACGCAATGGCCATTTGTTTGTAAAATTGTGGGCTTTGAGCAAGAGAGGCTTTTTTTCCAAAGTAATCAAGCGAAAATAATTCTGCTCCTGATTCTGTGGCTCCCGCCACTAACTTTGGAGAATGTATTTGAATGAATCCATGCGAGATCCAATATTCTCTCATAGCAGCTTCCATTGTAGTCCAAATTTTGAATACTAATGTATTCTTTGGTTTTCTAAGATCAATCCATCTGTAATCAAGTCTTAACGGAAGAGTAGTTTCTTCGGTTCCTTTCTCAATTACTTGAATTGGTAACTCTTTATCTGCTTCTGATAATATTTTGTAGGATTCAATTTTTAGTTCGCATCCGCTTGGTGCTTGTTTTTCTGATTTAATTGTTCCTACTAATTCTATTACACTTTCTTTTGGAATTTTTCCAATCGTTGAGAATATTTCTTTCTCCTCAGGTAATGCAACGCATTGTATTATTCCTGAAATATCGCGAAGAATAACAAATTTTACTTTGCTTTGATCACGAATTTCTTGAATAAAACCTTTCAAGAGAATTTTTTCTCCAACGTGTTTTGTAACTTCTTTAATCATTACTCTTTCCATCAAACATCAACTCCATAGTTACTCATTTTGGGAATATAAACATTCCCGGATTAAGGGAGAAACGATTTTTTTAGTGACCTTAAGTAAAGACTTAATGGTTCTAAAAATAGTCCCAGTTTTGGCCCTGGAATTTATTAGGGCCCCAAGGCAGGCCCTAGTTGATGTTATTATTATCAGTTACAGTTACGCCAGTAGAAGCTACTCTTGATGAAAGGACTGTAATAGCTCTTAATCTTTTTACTGGTGAAACCATACAAGTACTGCATCACTGTGCATTAATAAATAGTTTTAGAGAATGGGTGTAACAAAATGTACAATAATGAATAAATACTCTTGCAAACATTAACTTAGTA
>CAZOCW010000208.1:0-1975 GCA_964578405.1 uncultured archaeon
AAAAATAAACGAGCCCGTAGGGACTCTAACACCGCAATCCCTTTACAAAAGGTATTGCATTCCCAAATTAAATTAATAAAAATAAACGAGCCCGTAGGGAATCGAACCCTAGACACCCAGATTAAGAGTCTGGTGCTCTACCGACTGAGCTACGAGCCCTGAATTACTGTAATTACCAATTTTTTTAGTAATTACTTCCCCATCACACCAAAAAACTTTTCTCTTGGGATAATCAACTCAGTTTTTTATATTAAACCTGAGTTTGAAGAACGAGCCCGTAGGGAATCGAACCCTAGACACCTGGATTAAAAGTCCAGTGCTCTACCAACTGAGCTACGAGCCCACGTTCTAAATGGGATTACACCTTACCTTTAAACATGCACTAAACATGCCACCAGGCAGATATGTATAAAGAAAATAGGCTCTGAAAGCATTTTTAAAGATTCCTAATGCAATCAAAAACCAAACAGAGTATTTATAATGAAAAGCAAATAAAAAATATTTAGATAAACATGGTTAAACAAGAAATTGTAATTATTCGCTACGGACATAGAGAAGTAAGAGACTATAGAGTCACTGGACACTGTGGACTAGTCTCAAGAGCTTTTGGAGCAAAAAAAATGATTGTTTGTGGAGAAAAGGATGAGAGTATTGTTAACACAATTAATGGAGTAAATAAGACTTGGGGAAAAGGATTAAGTGTTGAATTCATTGATTCTTGGAAAAGTGCTGTCACTAAATTAAGAAAAAAAGGATTCACAATTGTTCACTTAACTATGTATGGTTTGCCCGTTCAAGAGGTTGAAGAAGAAATTTCAGCAAAGAAAAAAATAGCAATTATAATTGGATCTCAAAAAGTAGAAAGAGAAGTGTATAATGAAGCAGATTTTAATGTGGCAGTAACAGCACAACCACATAGCGAAATTGCGGCCTTGGCCGTTTTCCTTGACAGAGTACAAAAAGGAACTGAATTATCAATGGATTTTAAGGGAGCAAAATGTCAAATTATTCCCCAAGAAAAAGGGAAAAAAGTCATAAACCTTAAAGATTTATAGTAAAAAAGTGCTCTAGGATATAGCATTTAAAAACACTTAGTTAGGAAAATACTTCATGCCTAAAAAATCTATTACAACCCTTGTGCTTGTTAAAGACCTATTGGATACAATCGGCGGACAAGATGCACTGGATTTGGTAAAGATATGCGAAACTAAACGAAAAATGGTAACTGATGAAGAAATATCAAAGAAAATGAAGAAAAAGGTAACTGAAATAAGAGCAATACTTAACAAATTACATTATAGAGGAATAGCAAACTACCAGAAGAGCAGGAACCAAAAGACGGGCTGGTATAATTACACTTGGGAGATTAAGAAAGACAGAATTGGAGAGATAATCAACGAACAACAGAAAGAGAACCTTGAAAAGCTCATGGAAAAGAGAAATTTGGAAGCAGATTACTGTTTCTTTGACTGTTCGAAGTGCAATGAGAGAGCAATGTTTGAAATAGCAGCAGAATACAACTTCGTTTGCCCAACATGTGGGGGAAGCATGACTTCCGCTAATGACCCAAGTAGACAGAAGGAATTAGGCGAAACAATAAAGAGAATTGAAAAAGAACTTACACTTTTGAAGGATATGGCTAAATAACACAATTACCTGGACATATTTTAGACAGAAGAAACCAAAGTATTAGAAGTAAAAAACAAGTTTGTTTGAAAAATAAACTAGTTTAGATAGTTTAAATAAAGAATAAACGTCATTTGAAGCATAATTGCTCAAAAAAACGCCACTTCTACTTTAAAACTAGCGGGGTAGAGCAGCCTGGAGTGCTCGCCGGGCTCATAACCCGGAGGTCGGAGGTTCAAATCCTCTCCCCGCTATAGTGAGTTTTAACCCTTTTTCTAGCAAATTAACCCCCTATGCTTCCGCTACTACGGGTTTTTGAATAAATTCAATAAATACGACAATTGACTAA
>CAZOCW010000209.1:0-1959 GCA_964578405.1 uncultured archaeon
AGTTTCGTATGGAGAAAAGTATTTGCTTTTGCCTATTTTCTCAAACTCCATTACCTTTTCCCAATCGCTCATTTGGGCGTTGACTAAGGAGATTTTCTTTATTGTCATACCTAAATAGATGAATAAATGATTTTTAAAACGCCGTTTCGTGCCTTTTTGCTACAAGTAAATCGTGGGGCATAGCGCCTTTACTTACCTTTATTAACCTTTTTTTCCCAATCTATTCAGGTGAAAAATCCTAAGTTTGATTTTTCACGTCACAAAATGCTTGCATTTTGTTCAGAAAGAAAGTCCTGGTGGATTTGAAAAATACTTATATTTATGGGGGATTAAATATGGCTAAAACAGAAAAATTAGTATACATGTTTGAAGACGGAGATAGATCAATGAAAATGCTTCTTGGTGGAAAAGGAGCTAATTTGGCAGATATGACAAAAATTGGTTTGCCAGTACCTTATGGGTTCATTATCACAACAGATGTTTGTAAAGCTTATTATGAAAATGGAAAAAAACACTCTCCATTACTTGATGTTCAAATGATGGAAGCAATAAAAAAATTAGAAAAGAAAACTGGAAAAAAATTTAATGATTCTAAAAACCCTTTATTAGTTTCTGTTAGAAGTGGAGCACCAGCTTCAATGCCAGGAATGATGGACACAATCCTAAACTTAGGAATGAATGATACTGTTGCTGCTACAATGATTAAAGCAACAAAGAACGAAAGATTTGTTCTTGATTCATACAGAAGATTCATCACAATGTTTGCTGATGTTGTAATGGAAGTAGACAGAATGAATTTTGAACACGCAATGGATGAAATAAAACACAAAAACAAAATAAAAACTGATACAGAAATGACTGTTCCAATGCTAAAAGAATTAGTTGAAAAATTTAAAGAAATTTATAAAAAAGAAACAAAAGAAAGTTTCCCTCAAGACCCAATTGAACAATTAAAGAGATCAAGAGACGCTGTGTTTAGATCATGGATGAATGATAGAGCAATCGTTTATAGAAGATTAAACAACGTTCCAAGTGATTGGGGTACAGCAGTTAACGTTCAAGAAATGGTTTTCGGAAATACTGGAGATGACTCAGGAACTGGAGTTGCTTTCACAAGAAACCCATCAACTGGAGAAGACAAATTCTACGGAGAGTTCTTAATGAACGCACAAGGGGAAGATGTTGTTGCTGGAATTA
This sequence comes from uncultured archaeon, assembly GCA_964578405.1. Taxonomy (GTDB): domain Archaea; phylum Iainarchaeota; class Iainarchaeia; order Iainarchaeales; family JAAZKV01; genus JAAZKV01. The sequence continues at coordinate 1,198 of CAZOCW010000209.1, forward strand.
GAACACCAAAGAAAGTTGAAGAACTTGATAAAGTTTTACCAAAAGTTTACAAAGAACTTGTTGCAATTAGAGCAAAACTAGAAAAGCATTACAAGGATATGCAAGATTTTGAATTCACAATCGAACACGAAAAATTGTACATGCTTCAAACTAGAAACGGAAAGAGAACTGCTCACGCTGCTGTAAAAATTGCAGTAGACATGGAAAAAGAAAAATTAATTACAAAAGAAGAAGCAGTACTAAGAGTAGATCCAGCTTCACTTGATCAATTGTTACACAAACAATTTGATCTAAAAGCATTAAAGGATGCAAAGAATTTAACTACTGGACTTCCAGCTTCACCAGGTGCTGCTGTAGGAAAAGTTGTATTCAATGCAGTTGATGCAAAAATGATGGCTGAAAAAGGAGAAAAAGTAATTTTATCAAGACTAGAAACTTCTCCTGAAGATATTGAAGGAATGCACTCAGCAGTTGGAATATTAACTGCTAGAGGTGGAATGACTTCTCACGCAGCTGTTGTTGCAAGAGGAATGGGTAAATGCTGTGTATCTGGATGTGATGAAATCACAATGGATGAAAAAGGCAAGAAATTCACTTGTAATGGGGCAGTAGTAAAAGAAGGAGATATTATTTCATTAAACGGAAGTACTGGACAAGTAATACTTGGAGCAGTACCTGTTGTTGAACCTTCTCTATCTGGAGACTTTGGAACACTAATGAGTTGGGCGGATGGTTTTAGAACTCTTAAAGTTCGAACAAATG
>CAZOCW010000210.1:0-1948 GCA_964578405.1 uncultured archaeon
TTCGCGACCAAATTCACAAAAAACTGTAAATGGTGCTACTTTGGGAACAGTAAAAGCAAGAGTTGAAAAAGCAATTTACAGGTTATCAAATTTAGGAGTAATTAATGATTGGACTATCGAAAACTTTTTTGGCGGCGGAGTTTTTACAGTTTATTACGAGAATTACACAGATGATAGTATTACTAATACATTGCTGAAATTTATTAAAAAATACGAAGACGATTTTGAATTTGACAATAAGGAGCAGCACATCAAATACACGAAAATAATAAAACGTGCCGATTTGAGTGGATTTGAAAAAGCAGCATTAATTTTAATTCAATGGTCTTATGATAAATTTGCTTACAATAGAAGACAATCTTTGCAAAATGTTTATTACAATAGTCTTGCATACGAAGACACAGACGAAGGACGTGAAAACTATAAAAAATCATTAGAAGCCTATTTTAAATTCACCCAAGCAACTTATGTGTTACAACATATTGCAGAAAACAACGACAAGGATTTTGAAAAATGGTTTGAAATTTTTTACGATGAAAACAATCATTTTGTAAGCAAAGATAAATTAATAGAATTAGAAGGTAATTTACAACGGTTTTTAGAGAGTTATCAAAATAATACAGGATTGAATTTGGTCAATGCACTTGTAGTATTATTTTTAGGGAAGTCTTTAATAGCAAGTCATTCAGAACGTTTTGAACGCTCATTAAAAACCATATCAAAGTATGATAGTAAAACGTATGATTACATAATAGACCAAATCTTACATATTTCAAAACAATTTAGCGAACAGAGCCGAATGAATGTTGTGAAATATTTATATCAAATATGTAAATCGGAAGAAGAATATTTATTTATCGCCAAAGAATTAGGTGATATCAGCATCGTGCTTGAACACTATAATTCTAAACTAAAAGAAATAACTAAAAGATTTAATAATGGACTTAGACAAGCTGGATAAAACAATAAAAGAACTTGACCAAAGTTCTAAACAAATCAAAGGATTTTCGGAAATATTTTCGGAATTAGCGAAACTGCAAAATGCTGTTTCCCAAAATAATGATTTCTTTAAAAGTGCCGCAAGCAAATTAGAAAAAATTTCAGCAGCACTTGAAGACGAATTGAAAGCATTTAAAGCGACGTTTAAAGAATTGGAAAACACTTTAATGTCAAGGCTTGATAGGCATAAATCCGATATTCAAGTAGATATTAGAAATGAAGGAACTCAAATTCAAAGGGGGTTTGAAAATTCTTTAACAAGTAATTTTAATAGATTAGAAAACAAAGTAAACGAACAATTCAAAACATTTGAAGGACAAATAAAAGGAAATAAAACATTAATAATTATTTGCTTAATTTCAGGCATAATAAATATTGGTATGCTTATTTACTTAATGACAAAATAATTAATAAAAGTATTGGCAGCTTCGCCGCCATACTATTAGTAATTAGGTTAATAAGATTTTTGATAATTAAGCCATTTTGATAACAAAGATTAATCTGGCAGCGATAACTAACTGAATGATAGATAAAAAAGTAGCTATAATCGAGTAGACTGCCCCACCAGCGTAAGCTAGTGGGGTGAGCCTCTCACACCACTGTACGTACGGTTCTCGTATACAGCCCTGCCCGACGGTCAGGCGGGGGTTCATTGAGATGTGGGGCAATTTTGGTGTAGTGTTCGAGCATTGCTTCGTAGCCTCTTTTGCGTAAGCGTTCTAAGGTAATAGTTGTAACGAGGATCGGGATTTACTCATGCCTTTATTATTTTTTAGGGGTATTCGTGAACTTTCTTTGTTCGTTTCCCTTCCTTTAATGCCTGCGGCATCTACTGTAATACGATCTTGGCTTACAACCAGTTTGCACTGCTCTTGCAGGGCACACACAAGCGGTCATAAAACATAGCGGTTTCAGAGGTAATGCAAGCGTAGTAGCCCGCAACAATAGC
>CAZOCW010000211.1:0-1922 GCA_964578405.1 uncultured archaeon
TTTTTTTTTTTTGGAATTTATTTTAATGCTGGTGCTGCAGTACAATCCTATTTTATGATTGCAAATAACAAATTTTTAGGGGATACTTATGGAATTCGAGTTTACCAAGGTACTGTTAATGATTTTAATATTTCAAGAAATACTTTTACTTCCGCAAGTACTTACGCGGTTCACTTGAATACTTCTGCAAGAGCAATTGTAAAATATAATAATTTCATTAGTAATACTGCAAATTTGTATGCTACTACTAGTGATGCTAATGGAAATTATTGGTCAAATTTGTCTCCTTGCCCTGGAAGTGGGTATTCCTTTACTACAGGTACTGATTCTACGCCTTCTTGTACACAAATAAGCTAGTTTCTAAGGGGTTTTAGCGACCTTTTTAAACCTTCTTTTTTAGTATTATTTTAGTTTCAAGGCTTATTTTATGCCGATGAAGCTGATGTTTAATCAGCGGAGGTTGTTTCGCGAAAGCGGGGCTTTTTCGTTGTTTTAGACAATTGACGCGGAGGAGATTATTAATGGCGGACTATATTAAGGTACAACTAACGGATGAATTAAGAGAGCAAACAATTGATTTGCTTGAAAAAACTGCTAAGAAAGGAAAAATCAAAGCAGGAATAAACGAAGTAACAAAAGCAATCGAAAGAGGAACAGCAAAATTTGTAGTAATTGCTGAGGATGTAAATCCAAAGGAAATTGTAATGCACTTACCATTACTTTGCGAAGAAAAACAAATCCCTTTCAGTTATATTGCAACTAAAAAAGATTTAGGCGAAAAAGCAGCACTTAGAACTGCAACAGCATCAATCGCAATAACTGAATCAGACATGGACAAAGAATTCAAGGATTTAGCAAAAAAAATTGCTGAATTAAGGAAATAAAGGTGAACAATTATGGCTGGCGATGAAAGAGGAACTCCTGCAGAAGTTGTAGAAGTTGTAAAAAAAACCGGTGTTCACGGAGAAGTAACACAAATCCTCTGCAAAATAATGGACGGTCCTGAAAAAGGTCGTGTAAAAAGAAGAAATGCAAGAGGAAGTATACAAAAAGGAGACATAATAATTTTGCTAGACACAGAAAGAGAAGCAAAAGAAATTAGGTCAAGAAACTAAAGGGAAAGGACTTGGTGAAGAATATGGTTAAATGTAGTTTTTGCGGTTCTGACCTTCCAATTGGTGGAGGAAAAATGTACGTTAAAAGAGAAGGTACAGTATTTTATTTTTGCTCTAACAAGTGTGAGAAGAACCAAATACAAATGGGAAGAAAACCAACAAAGACAAGATGGACTGAAAGCTATAACAAGCTAAAGAAAACTTTAATGTCTGCTAGAGAAAAGGAAGCTAAGGAAGGGAAGTGATGTACTGTGGTTGACAGAACATTACTTCTTGTAAAACCTGATGGAGTTCAAAGAGGTTTGACTGGAGAAATCCTAAAACGCTTTGAAACCGTTGGACTAAAAATCGTTGGAATGAAAATGGTTTGGATTGATGAAGATTTTGGTGCAAAACACTACGCCGACTTGAAACAAAGAAAAGGCGAAAAAATTTTCTCAGCAACACTATCTCTACTAACTATGGGTCCAGTAGTTGCAGTTGTTCTTGAAGGAGTTGACGCCGTAGAAGTTGTTAGAAAAATTTGCGGACCAACAGAACCAAAGACAGCACAACCAGGAACAATACGAGGAGACTATGCTCACGTGAGCTATGCTTATTCTGATCAAGTAAATCAAGCAATAAGAAACGTAGTTCATGCGTCAGGGGCAAAAGATGAAGCAAAAGTAGAAATTGCTTTATGGTTTGAACCTAAAGAATTGCATAATTATCCTACAGTGAGTGATATACACATATTACATCACAATGCAGACCACATTAAAAAAATGCGAGGAACTAGCACTCAATAAAAGGTGAAGTACTTGCATG
>CAZOCW010000212.1:0-1897 GCA_964578405.1 uncultured archaeon
GATGATTCAGATGTGTTACTTGATATTCACGCTTCAACTTCAAAGAAAACAGTTCCGTTCATTATTTGTGAAAAACAAAGTTATGCTTATGCAAATGTTTTGCCTTTCAAGTTTATTGTGGGTGGATTTGATTTTGTATATCCTGGTGCATCAGACCATTACATGAACCAAAATAACAAACCTGCTCTTTGTGTTGAATGTGGGTACTTGGGAGATAAATCAACAATTAAAGTTGCAAAAGCAACAGTTTTAACTTTTTTGAAAAAAGCAGGTTCAATTAGAGGGAAAGCTCCTACTCTTGCTCAAAAGAAATTTTTCCAAGTTAATTTTGTTTATAAAAATAAATTTGGTCCATTTAGATTATCTAGGGATTTTGCTGATTTTGAAGAACTTACTGGAAGTACTGTAGTTGGATTTGATGGGCAACAAAGAGCATTTGCAGAAGATGGGGATCTTCTTTTGTTCGCAAGAAGCGAGGATAAATTAAATTCTGAGTGTTTTGTTATTGGGAAAAGAGTAGACAAAAAATGAATTTTTAAAATTCATTCCTTGTCAATTTAATCTAATCTTCTATTTTATTTTTATTTATTGTTTCTTTCCTGTGATTTCTGTTTTACCAAACATGTATGGTTGTAGTGCTTTAGGGATTCTAATTGTTCCTTCTGGTGTTTGGTGGTTTTCAAGTATTGCTCTTAGCATTCTTGGTATTGCCACTTCTGTTGCATTTAGTGTGTGCAAGAATTCTTTTTCCCCATTTGCTTTTTTATATTTTATATTAAGTCTTGTTGCTTGGTATGTTGTGCAGTTACTTAATGAGTGGGTTTCAAAATATTTTCCTTCTCTTGGTGACCAACATTCAATATCATATTTCTTTGCAGCAACAGTTCCAATATCTCCAGTACAAATCAAAACTACTCTGTGAGGTATTTCAAAATCTCTGCAAAGTTCTTCAGCATTTTTTACCATTTCTTCATGCCACTTTGGACTTTCTTGTGGAGTACAAAATACTATTTGTTCTACTTTGTCAAATTGATGTAATCTGAATAATCCTCTTTCATCAAGTCCGTGTTTTCCAATTTCTTTTCTAAAGTTCATTGAATATCCAGCTTGTACTATTGGAAGATCTTTTTCTTCGATTGTTTCATCCATTAGCATTGCAGTAAGAGGATGTTCTGCTGTTGCAATCAGGTAATGATCTTCATTTTCAACTTTGTACATTACACTTTCAAAATCTCCTAGATCAGTTACCCCTTCGTATGCTTTTCTATTCATCATAAAAGGAGGTATTACCATTGAAAATCCTTTTTTAGTTAATTTTTCTGTAGCATAATGGAGTATTGCAAGATTTAGTAATGCCAAATCTCCTTTGAGTGCATAAAATCCTTCTCCTGCAATTTTTACTGCGCGATCAAATTCAGCTAATCCTAAATTCTTTGCTAAATCTCCATGGTGGATTAAATTTGTATTTTTTACTGCTGTTCCCCAAGTTCTTACAGTAACATTTTCGTCCCCATCTTTTCCATAAGGAACATCGTCAGTAAGCATATTTGGTATTCCCATTAGGATTGATTTGTTTTCAATTTCAAGTTCTTTTAATCGTGTTTCTTTTTGTTTTATTTCCTCAGGAAGTTTTTTTGCTTTCTCAAGTAGTGGGACAATATCTTCTCCTTTTCCTTTTGCCATTTTTATCTCTTCAGTAATAGTGTTTCTTTTTCCGCGAAGATCATCCACTTCTTGTTTTAACGTTCTCCATTCTTTATCTTGTGCAGTCCACTTATCTAACTTGTTAATGATTGACGAGTCTCTTCTTGTTTCTAGGTTTTGTTTTACTCCTGCATAGTTTTCTCTAATTACTTTTGGGTCAATCATCTCATCATCTCCAATTCAAATATAATCT
>CAZOCW010000213.1:0-831 GCA_964578405.1 uncultured archaeon
ACTTTATGAGAAGGAATTGACTTCCCATACGCATCACACGGAATAATTGCTTCCCCAATCTATAACCCTACTTCATTTGTTCAAAAAGTTGGAAGATTATTACGATCTTATAAAGATCACAAAAAAGCAACAATTTACTATTATGTTCCTTCTGAATTAATTACAAGATTACTTACTGACGAGAAGATTGAACCGAATTATTTCAAAGCAGTAATCAAAATCGCTGATGAAAATAAGGACTTGTATTTCGTTGATAGAAAAAGTCTAAAAGAAGAACAAGGATCCATGGCGGATCTATTAATCCAAGGTGCTGCATATGAGCGAAACGAGGATATTAAGAGAATCAAAATACCTCACGACCTTGACTCAATAATGCGTTTCTTTAAACGTGTTTATCCTGAGAACTTGAAAGATTGGAGAAAGTTTTACGCTGACCAAATAGAAGAACAAAAAGCAGAGGTTGAAAAAGTTAAGAAGAAAAACAAGAAAACTGTTTCTCAAGCTATTACTGAAAAAGAGAGTGAAAAGCCTGAAGTAGAGTTTGTTCCTAAAGACATTGATTTTACTCCATTAAGAAACGAATTATCAAAGAGTCACTCAATTATTCTTTCTTCAGCAAAAACTCTTGCTTCAAACCTTTCTTGTATTACTATCTTACAAAAGAAGTTCAATGGTAGAAAGTTTAAGGAATTTGAAAACGTAAAGTTCTTTGTTAAGGAAGCACTAAAGCAAAAAATCATTACTAAGATTAAGTACGGTCACGAACTTGAAAAAATCTCTGCTGAAGAAAAGAGTGTATTATCTCTATCTGAACAAGAAATGCTAATCAAC
>CAZOCW010000213.1:841-1872 GCA_964578405.1 uncultured archaeon
CAACATGGTTGCAGCTGAACTTACTGATTTTTGCTCTAAACAAAAAGACCTTGAAAAAGTAGTTAATACTCTTAACTCTTCAATTGCTCTTCTTGAAAAGCACGCAAAATCCACTGGTAACTCAGTTGATCAAAAAGTGGTAACTGAAAGAATTAGTGGAATGAATAGAGTAGGAAAAGCTTTCTTTGATCTTCAATCTTTATTCCTTGATGAACTTGAACTAGCGGATCTTGCAAAGAATGTTTCAAGTAATGAAAAGAAATTCTTCTTAACTATTGGTAAAGATATTTTCTTAACAAAGCAAATGGCTAGAAAGTTCTCCTACCCTGAAGACTTTGGTTTGAGTAGATGGAGAGAGGAAAAAGAAGTCCCTGTTGTTGTAATTACTTTAACTCCAATTGAAAAGTTTGCTAAAAAGTTAATGCACTTAATGATTGAAAAAGAAAAGGAAAGTGGAGAGTACTTCTCACTTCTAACCGATTGGGCAAAACTAAAAACAGAAATCTGCACTGAACTAAAGATTACTCCTCAAAAGGATGAGGAAATTTTAAAAGAACTTGAAAAGCACAAGTGCGAAACAGAATTCTCTTTTGAAAAACTATTCTTTGTTAGTGAATCTATTAAAAGACAAAAGAAATAATTTTCCTTTACAGGCAAAAGAAACGATTTTTTTTAGCAAACTATTTTTATAATTAGCAAGTTCTATTTTCCCAAGTTAACCAAGGATAGCTTGCTCCGCGGCAAATACTCCAAGTCCCAGTACTATATTTATTTCCTGAAACTAAATTCCAAGTTCCCCAACTTGAGAGTGGTACATTTGAATCATAATAAAATGCACTAACTCCTCCCATTGCATCTGTTATTGTTACGCACCCAGTTCCCCCTCCAGAGTAACAAGTGCTTGCACTATCTCCAACAACATCATACCAACGTCCTAAAGTTATTGTTCCAGGAGAATGACTTCCAATTAATCCCCCAGCAACACTTCCCGCTGTGATTCTGCTTGTTGTAAAATCATATAATACATTTCC
>CAZOCW010000214.1:0-1871 GCA_964578405.1 uncultured archaeon
TCGGGTTTAGTTCACACAGCTCCTGGTCACGGTAAAGAAGATTTTGATGCAGGAACAAGAGCAGGGTTACCAATTTTAAGTCCAGTTAATTTGGATGGAACTTTTACTAGTGCAGTAGCAGAGTTTGAAGGAAAATCTGCAAGAGGAAGTAATGAAGATATAATTACTTTACTTGAAGGAAAAAATTTACTTCCATACAAAATGAAATATTCTCACGATTATCCATTGTGCTGGAGATGTGCTTCACCTTTACTTATGATTAGTGTTCCTCAATGGTTCATTAGAGTTAGTGAAATTAGAGAAAAAATGATTGCAGATAATGAAAATGTTAAATGGGTTCCTGAATGGATGAAAGACAGAATGAAAAACTGGTTACAAAATTTAAGTGATTGGCCAGTTTCAAGAGCAAGATATTGGGGAACTCCAATACCAATTTGGACTTGCGAATGTGGTGAAAGAAAAGTAATTGGTTCAATTAGAGAATTAAAAAGAGAATCAGGAATTAAGGAAGATATTGAACTTCACAAGCCTTACATTGATGAAGTAACAATTCCATGTAAATGTGGAAAAGTAATGAAAAGAATTCCAGAAATTTTAGATGTTTGGTTTGATAGTGGAGTTTCTAGTTGGGCAAATTTAGGTTTCCCTGGAAATGAAAAATTATTTGATGAATTTTGGCCAGCTGATCTAAATATTGAAATGACAGAACAAGTTAGAGGTTGGTGGAATTCACAAGCAATACTATCTACAATTTGTTTTGATAAATTACCATTCAAATCAGTAAGTGTACACGGAATGGTACTAGATTTGGGACACAAAAAAATGTCAAAGAGTAAGGGGGGAGTTGCTCCTGAAGATATTATTGCAGAATACAATAGAGATTACTTACGAACTTATTTGTTACTTCAAAGTAAAGGAACTGATTTCAAGTTTGATGTAAAAGGGGTAGCTGAATTAAATAATTTCTTCAATACTTTCACAAACGCATTAAATTATGCGAGAATGTATATGAAAATTGATTTAGGATTAAAACCATCTGTTGCAAAACTTCACGGAGAAGATGCATGGCTCATGAGTAAACTTGAAAAACTTTCAACAGATTCAATCAAATATTACAATGCATTTGAATTCTCAAGCGCAGCAATTGCACTTCAAGATTTCGTTGATAAGGACTTTTCGAGAACTTACTTACAATTAATTAGACCAAGAATTGGATCAGATTCACAAAAAGAAGTGGAAGAAATTGTTTCATACACAATTAATGTTTTGTTAAGGTTATTCGCTCCAATTGCTCCACACGCTTGCGAGTATTATTTCCATCACTTTGACGGAAAAAAAATGTCTGAAAGTGTTCACTTACTAAATTTCGTTGATGTAAAAGGATTTAGAAACGAGGTGTTAGAGAAAGAATTTGATTTTGTTAATATTGTTGCACAAAGTGCATTAGCTCTTAGAGCAGAACAAAAATTAAGAGTAAGATGGCAACTTGAAGAACTTGCACTTGATGCAGAACAAAAAATTGAAACAATGCAAAACGCATTAATGAAAATGGTTAATGTGAAAAAGTTTACAACTCTTGCAAAAGGAAAAGAACTTTCTAGCGATTATGCTGTTAAAGATTTTGGAAAAGGAAAAGTTTACTTACTTGTTAAAGCTGATGGTGAATTAAAAGAAGAATGGGAATTAAGTGAACTTTTAAGATTAGTTCAAGATGCTAGAAAAAAAGCTGGTTTAGTTCCTGGACAAAAAGTAACTCTTGAAATTGATTCTGATGATAGAGGATTCATTGAACGTCATAGAAAAAGAATTGAAGAAAAAACTTCTTCAGAAATAAAAGTTACTCCAATAAGTAAAATGGAAAAACTTTACGA
>CAZOCW010000215.1:0-1869 GCA_964578405.1 uncultured archaeon
CCTTAGTGTCCATTTCAGTGTTAGATACAACTCCTCCAAATATTACAAACACTCATTTATCTCTTGATACAAATGCTTTATTTGATCCAGAACAAGATACTAACTTTGAAGCTAATATTACAGAATATGGTGGAATACAAAATGTTTGGTTGTATTTTAGAACAAGCGCAGATGGGAATAGTTGGTCAGATTGGAGTATTAATTCAATGCAAAATGATGTAAATACTTCTGATAATAATTATCATTTTTATTCGCAATTAACAACTGATTCAAATGAATTAATTTACCAGTTTTTTGTACAAGCAATTGATACAAATGCGCGAGACAGTAATTCGCAAATACAAACTCATTATTCATTTACAGATTATACTTGGGAAGTAACTCCAAGTTCTTTAGGATCCACAACGCAAATTCTAAATACTGAGGCCCAACTAGGAGACATTACAATCACTAATACTGGGGATGTGCCATTAACATTTAAACTTACAAGCAACTGGGAAAATAAAAGTCAATTTTGGTTTTCTAACGAAATTGAATCTTCTTCAGGAAAAGTATTTAGTTTATCGCCAGGGGATAATCAATCCTATTCAATTAGCGTATTATCAAAAATAATTGAAAGAAGTGATGCAATTACAATAACAATAAATGCGCTTAATGCTTTGGCTAGTCCTGATGAAAATATTGTTTCTGCCACTCTTGTTTCTCTTTCAAATGGTCCGTTTATGTTAATTGAATGGACAAAAACAAATGCTGCGGTTAGACAAGAAGACACAAATGTTTTGTACACTGTAAAGTTATCTAACGCTGGGAATGCAGATGCAAACCAAATTATTATTGATTGGAATTATCCTATCGATTGGGTATTAGTTGATGGAAACGCGAGTGAAAATTCATCTGAAATTATTTCAAGAGGATTAAATATTACTCGATCTTTAATTTTCAACATTCCTGCTGATGCAAATAATGTTACGCGGGAATTAACATTTACTGCAGGGTGTAATGGGGATGAAAATAAAACTCAAACAAGTTCTACAACAACTATAGTTTATGATAAAACAGGTACAAGTACTGGCGGAAATAATAACAATGGGGGCACTGGAGGTACTGGCGGAGCAGGTACTGGTAATGGTGATGGTGGTAATAGTGGTGCTGGTAGTGGGGGTTTGCCGTTTGTTCCTGGGCAAGAAGATCAATTTTTCCAGACGAGTTCTTTCTTTGAGCTTGTAAGAGGGCAAGATAATACGTTCCCAATTAAGTTTACTAATCCGTTGGATAATAATTTGCAGAATATTCATTTGAGTGTTTCGGGTATTGTTTCTAGATATTTGAAGTTGAAGGATGAAAACATTGCACAACTTGATTCTAATCAAGAGTTTTCAACCGAAATTGAAATTGTTTCTCCAAAATATTTTACTCCAGGAAAATATGCGCTAGTATTTACAATTACTGGGGAGTTTATTGACAAATATAAAAGAGCAACTAGTTTTGTTGAAGAACGAACAATTAATTTATTAGTTCACGATGTAAATGAAAGTCAAGCTAATGAAATGCTTATCCAAATGCAATCATTTTTAACTGAACTTCAAAAAAATAATTATCGTGTAAATGATTTACCATTTTTAGTTAAAGATGCAAACACTATGCTTGGCAAAAGGGATTTTGATGGAGTTGCTGCGAAATATGTTTTGGCAAAGAAAGTATTTGATGATGCAACACAGGCAGCAAACCAAGCAACAAATATTTCTGGATTAATCGGACTTGCAACAGGTAAAGGAATTGAAACTCCTAATACTGACAGATTGTTAGTTCTTGCACAACTTGCGTTCCAAAGAGGGGATTATGCGTTGGCGTTATCAAGGCTTAAGGAAG
>CAZOCW010000216.1:0-1863 GCA_964578405.1 uncultured archaeon
TTTCTAGCAGCACAACCTCCAGAAGCATCTGTTTGAACAAAAAATCCAGTACCCAATACTCCCGCATCATAACCAAACCAAATATCTTCACAAGAAGTACCATCCGAATAAGATAAAATATAGTTCCAACCCGAAGAAGGAACAGTACGCATATTTACCCACGCAGAATAAGTGAATCCAGTTGAAGGATTAAAATCAGAAGCGCTTTTCTGCCCCACATCCACGTAATCATTCACTCCATCAAAATAACCTGCATTCGTATCCCACAAACCTTGTGCATTAGTATCAGCACCATTTGTCAAAGTCCCTGTGTTTCCACCTGCAGAATCAAAAATATTTGTACCACTTTTTGAATTAAATTTATAATATGCAATTAAGTTTTGGTCTCTCCAATTTCCTCGACCGTCCCCCTCTGTTCCATTGTTAGAATTATAAATTGCATTTATTTCCGTAGCGGACAATGCTCGAGAATATACTCTAACATCATCTATTTTTCCAGGAAATCCTTGATTTGAAGCACCACTTTCGTGTGCAATGTAAAAATTTTCACTATTTGTTTTTATTAATCCTGACTGTGAATTTGAATTATCTAATAATCCATTTATGTAAAGTTTCATTGTTGAACCATCATAAGTTGCCGTAATCAAATACCAATTACCAGTTGTTAAAATTGTATTACTATTTACTTCAACTCTACTACCGCTTGCATTTTCTAAAGTAAATTGAACTCCATTTGTTCCAGCATGCATATTTAGCATCCAAAGTCCACCATTTGTCCCGCCTCTGCTTTTTTCCATTATTCTGCCCCAACTCGATAAAGAAGAAGGATTAACCCAAGCAGATAATGTTATAGCATTTGTAATTGCAAAACTTGCGTTATCAGCAACTGTTACATATTTACTATCAGTGCCATCAAAAGTTAAAGAATTATTAATTTTTCCCGAGGAAGTTAAAATTGAATTGTTAACAGTCGAGACACCATTATGTCCTGCAATATTATCAACAACTACTGTGCCCGAAGTTTCATTTAGTTTATAGTGCGCAACCAAACCATCAATTCTATTTGTCCCATCATTTACATTCCAATCAAGTTCACCCATTGGTTTGATTGGAGGATTAATCACCGCAGAATTAAAAAAATAACTACCAAAATTAAAATCACTTGCAGTTGAAAAATAAACATTCCTAATCAATGCAGGAGAAACAACAACCGGCGCAGAATAATTAATATTTTGATCAACCGCACTACCCTTGTTATTATTCGTATCTAAACAATTCACATCCCAATAATGATCACCCACACCAAACGCAGCCAAATTCGCATCAATCTGTTTTGACACACTCGCACCAACAGAAACAGAATTACTATCCGCCAACAACCAATTACTGCCCGTCTTAATATACAAATTACAATCAGTAATAGTCTCATCCGCAGAAAAAACAAAAACAACATTCTGATCAAAATAATTCACAACAGCATTCGCAACAGGCAAACTCAAAGCAATAACAGGAGGAGTAACATCACTACTTCCACCACCCTGAACAACACCAGTATTACCAGCCAGCATAGAAGGATTAACACTAATCGCTTCACAATTCACAACCAAATTAGAAAAAACTTGTGTCTTACTCAAACCATATTTTGTTGTATACCCCACAGTAACAGTTGCACTCAACTTTTGCCCACTAGTACAACTAGTCAAACTAGCAACCTTGAAAACTTTCTCACTTGTCATGTTTAATTGTTCAGAAAAAGAATTCAAATCACTCGAAACCTTAACACTAGTAACAGTAATTGATTCAGCATCATTATTCTTCAAACTAATAAAATAATTTTTATCAATCGCATTCAAAGAAACATTA
>CAZOCW010000217.1:0-1858 GCA_964578405.1 uncultured archaeon
GGTTGCTACAGATATTGCCGCACGAGGCATTGATATTGATGATATTGAATTTGTTATCAATTATGAAATATCTAATATTGCTGAAACTTATGTTCATCGTATCGGACGTACAGGCAGGGCAGGAGCAAAGGGAACAGCCTACTCTTTTTGCGATGCTGAAGAAAAAGCATATTTGAAGGATATTGAAAAGCTGATAGGGAAAAAAATAACTGTATTGGATGACCATCCTTTTCCTTTGATGGACCATAATCCTGTGAAAGCACCCAAGCAGCAGAGAAACACTTCCAACCGCCCGCATCGAAATACAGCGGATTCTAATACATCCAAATTCAGCAATAAGAAGAAATGGCCCGGAAGATCAAGAGCGAGTGCGCGCTAAGGTTCTTATTAATTTAAAAACTGACTTTTAATTACTCATTACTTATAATTTTTTCCGCAACAGTTTCAGGAGTGGTTATATCTTTCAGAGTTCTTTTATATTTGTATTTTTGCTTTAAATAATATAACAATAAATCTGAACTAAATGGATGACATTATCCATATATTTAACTTACTGTTTGACCCGGAAAAAATAATTCATTACGGAGGCTTAACCCTTTTATTAATAATTATTTTTGCTGAAACAGGACTCTTAGTAGGCTTTCTTTTACCCGGTGATTCCTTGTTGTTCTCAGCAGGATTATTGTGCGGAACTCAATACCTTTCAGTACATATTTTTATTTTACTTATAACGGTTACAATAGCTGCTATAATTGGTAATGCGACAGGATATTATTCAGGAAGGATTCTTGGCAAACGATTGTATGTAAAAAAAGATTCCTTATTCTTTAAGAAGAAGCATTTGGAAAATGCAAAAGAGTATTATTTAAAGTACGGGGGTGTATCGCTTATTATAAGTCGTTTTTTACCTGTTATCCGAACATTTGTCCCTATTATGGCTGGTACTATAAACATGAATGTTTTCAAATTTAATGTTTTCAATGTAATAGGAGCGATATTATGGATTTGGACATTAATACCTCTCGGATATTTAGCAGGTAAGCAAATACCAAATGCAGCACTTAACATAGAATATTTTATTGTGGGAATTACAGTTTTTGTTATGTCTGTAACAATTATTGGATTTATTAAACACAAAAAATCAGGAAAGAAATAATCAGAACATGTTTCCGATTTGTTCATTCAGCAAGCTTTTGTTTCAAATTGCTCAAATAGATATCTTCCTTATTGAAGGAATAAGTTTTATTTTGAGGTAATTTTGAATATAATTTTTTTAAAGGGATATTTTAATGTTTTTCAGCGGCGCAAGTCTGCTGGCGGAAAGCAGTGAACAGTGAGCAGTGAACAGTGAACAGTGAGCAGTGAGCAGTGAGCAATGAGATATGAGACAATCAAACAAAGAGCTATATTTTTCTCAAACCTGATTTCCTTCAATATATTCAGGTATAGAAATCGTTAAAAACTCACCACAAACTCACCACAAACTTACCACAAACTCACCACAAACTCTCCATATAACGAGCGTATGTCGAGCTTATATATGGCTTGTATATGGTTTGTGACACGCTTGTCATAGTGTAAACATAAAAAATAGTACTGCGTAGGGAGTAGCAGTTGGAAGCTGGAAACTGGAAACTGGAAGCTGGAAGTTTGCAGGGGCTGTTGAAGTGGTGGTTGGCACTTGAAAAAGACTAAAAAAGTGTTAAAAAAGGCGTGCTGTCTAATAACTATCTAATGGCTGTCTAAGTGCTGTCTAATTACTATGGCTTGACTATGGTCGTGAACACTAATGGAAATCTAATAGAAAGCTATTGGAAAGCTAATTGATATAGACTGAAAAATAGTTATTTTGTTGATT
>CAZOCW010000218.1:0-1849 GCA_964578405.1 uncultured archaeon
ATGCATGGGATATGCTACAAGTGTCTACAAGATCTGATGGAACCGGAGTTCTTGGTGCTCCAACTGGGGGACTAAGAAATGGAGCTGAATTTTATTACTATGATGGGTGGGCATCAAACACAATGGGGTCATATGCGCTTAATATCTATAATCCAAACCCGTCTAATGTTACTTCCTTAGCATATACTACTTCTGGAAATTTTATTTCATTAAATACTTGGCATGCAGTTAAAATAGCTGACACTGATGTAAATATGGTGGTTCATATTGATGGGACAATGGTTCTAACTGAACCTCTAACAACTACTTTTGCTACTAACAAAGTTTCATTTTGTGCAAGAGAATTTAATTATGCAAGATACTTTGATAATATTCGAATAAAACGATACGTTGCTAATTTGCCAACAATCACAAAAGGCTCTGAAGAAACTCAATAACTGTTTTACTAACCTTTAAATTAACAATAACTCTTTACTTAGTCATGGCAGACTACTTTACTTATTTGTTACTTGCCCTAATGATAATCTTTCCATTCTTTTGGTTAAGAGTGATTAAGAAAAACACTTGGAAAGAGGTTCACGAAATATTATTCTCTAAATTTTTAGGAGTAAAAAAAGAAGCAATAGGATCCTTAGGTTTATTTGTTGCTCTCCTAATTGGATTTTTTTTAATTATTGGATTAGTAAATATTTTGGGTGTAAATGATTTAGAGAAAGTTGATCAAGTGATTAAAAGTTCAATTCAAAGTGGGGCAATAATTTATTTCATTACACTTTTGCCAATCTTATTTGTTGAAGAATTCTTTTTCAGAGCATTTCTTGTTAGTAGAATTGGAGTAATTCCATCCACTTTATTATTTACCCTTGCTCATTTAGGGTACGGTTCGATTGCAGAAATAATTGGAGTATTTGCTTTGGGGTTAATTTTGGCGTACTGGTTTAAGAAAAACAAATCCCTTGTTCAAAACTACTTTGGGCATGTGTTATACGATTTGTTTGCAATTGTAATGTACTTGGTTTTTTAGTAAATTAGTTGTGAAAATAATCCTTTTATAGGGGTTTACTCTAATTAGTATTATGCAAAGTTCTTCTAAAACACAAGCTCTATTAAGGGCCCAAGGTACAGTCGAGTATTTGGTTGTTGTTGCGGTTGTTGTTGTTTTATCGCTTGTTGTTGTGGGTGTTGTTGTTACTCAGACGCAGAGTGGTGCTAATGTTTCTAGTACTGCTTCGGAGATTTCTTCGAAGACTGGGTTACTTGCTATTTCTAATGTTTCTTTGAATGCGGTTGATAAGAATTATTTTGTTAGTTTGAAGAATAATGATGCTGAGTCGATTACTGTTACGAGTGTGAAAGTTTCTAGTGATTTGAATGCTTATTCTGAACAATTAAACATGACAAGTGAAAAAGTTTTCAAGGTTGCTACTTTGAGTAGTTGTACTAGTGGGCAAAAAGGTTCTGCGACTGTAACAGTTGGATATACTACAAAGTATGGTTTGTCTAAATCACAAGTTTTTTCTAATTTGGTTGTTAATTGTGAGGTGATTAGTGTTAATCCTTCAATGCTTGCTGGTAATACTGGTCAGACGCAAATAGTTGGTTCGAGTGATGTTACTCCTCCTGTTATTGCTTTGAGTTTGCCTGTTGCGAATGCGGTGATTAATTATTTTGATCAGAATGTTGTGTTTACTTTTTCTGCGGATGAAACTATTGGAGATTGTAATTTGTATATTAAGACTGGTTCGAATTGGGCATTAGCGGATAGTAATTCTGTTTCTGTTGGTGCGAGTGTGACAAAACAGATTGATGCGAATTTGGCTGCGTTTGGTGTGGGTGATCATTATTGGGA
>CAZOCW010000219.1:0-1824 GCA_964578405.1 uncultured archaeon
ATCTTGAATAATCTTTTAAACCAAAAGTCATGCCTTTTGTGGCATTGTAGCCGATTAGAAAGCTTATTTAACTAGTAAATCTTTATTTTGTTCATGTGTGGGATAATTGGACTAGCAAATTTTGCTAACCCTGAAAGTGAAGTAAAAAAAGGACTTGAAGCGATTTCTTATCGTGGAAAAGATCACTCAAAAGTACTTTATGCACAAGATGTTGCCTTTGGACATAATTTGCACTCAGTAATAGATTTTGTAGTACAGCCACTTGAATCAACTAAAGGTATTCTTGTAATTAATTGTGAGATTTACAATTGGAAACAATTAGCAAAGAAATTCAAATTTAAAGTGAAAAATGATTCCGAACTTGTTCTAAAATTATTTGACTCAAAAAAGTTTAAGGATTTGCAAAAAGTAATTGAACAATTTGATGGAGATTATGCATTTGCATATTATTCAAAAAAAGAGAAAAAATTGTTCCTTGCAAAAGATATAATTGGAGTAAAACCATTAGTTTACTATTTTGATGAAAAAACTGGGCAGTTTGCATTTGCTTCTGAAAAGAAAGCTCTAAATGTTTCAAAGTTAAATGCAGTTCATCTAAATCCTAGACAATGCATTGTTTATGATATAGTAAAGAAAAAGATTTCTTTTATTGAACGAAAGCTAAATACTAAAACAGTTTCAAAACCACTCCTCGAGATAAAGAAAGCACTTGGACTTGCTGTAGAAAAAAGAATCCCTGAGAAATTATTTGGAGTTCTCCTTTCAGGAGGTTTAGATTCAGCATTAATTGCTAAATTAGTTAAAGAAAATAGAAATCATGTGGTTGGATTATTTGCCTGTGTGGTTGACGACTCTACAAACCTAGGTGAACCAAAGGATCTTGAAAGTGCAAAAAGAGTTTCAAGGGATGTTAAGGGGACTTTGTATGTGCGAAAAGTTTCTCTTACTGAATTTGAACTGGAGTTGCCAAATATTATTTCACTAATTGAATCTAGTGATCCTATTAGAGTGGGAGTAGCTAGTACAATTTACTTTGCAACAAAAGAAGCAGAGCAACTTGGACTAAAAGTAGTTCTTTCTGGTTTGGGTGCTGATGAATTATTCGCAGGATATCACAGATTCAAAAACTCAAACGAAATAAACAAGGATTGTTACTCGTATTTGATAAAAATGTACGAGAACGATTTGTACTTTGAAGATATTATTTCGATGGCAAATAGACTTGAAATGCGTGTTCCATTCCTAGATAGAGCGTTAGTTGAAAAAGCACTAAAACTTCCTGTGAAATACAAACTTGTTTCCAAAAAAGGAATAATTACAAATAAAGTTATACTCCGAGATATTGCTCTTAAATTGAAATTGCCTCCTGAAATTGCAATGCGAGAAAAGAAAGCCGCTCAATATGGTAGTAATTTTGACAAAGCAATAGAATTGCTTGCAAAGAAAAGAGGATTCAAATCAAAAGCAGATTATCTCAATTCTATTAAAACAAAAGCAAATGAATTCCATAGTTTAATGCAAAAAAATATTCCAATTGCAGCATTACTTTCCACAGGAAAGGATTCTTTGTACGCAATTCACATGATGGAAAAACAAGGATATGAAGTTAGATGTCTAATTTCAATTAATCCAATGAACAAGGATTCTTTCATGTATCATTCTCCCACAATTGAAATTGCAAAACTTCAAGCTACTGCATTAGGTAAAAGATTGCTTTTGATTCACACTAAAGGGGAAAAAGAAACTGAGTTAGTTGAACTTGAAAGAGGGTTAATGCTTGCCAAGAAAATGTTTGGAGTGGAAGGAATTTGTTCAGGTGCGCTA
>CAZOCW010000220.1:0-1809 GCA_964578405.1 uncultured archaeon
GTAAGAGGGCCTGTCCTCGTAAGAGGGCCTGTCCTCGTAAGAGGGCCTGTCCTCGTAAGAGGGCCTGTCCTCGCAGAGGAGCTTGAGCCTTAGAAGGATTAAATAACATAAAAATATAATGCTAAAACTCTATAAAAACCTTATTTTAAGAAGTTAAAACAAACACTTTTAATCCATTTTACCATAAAGTGTTAATATGTCTGAACCAGTTGTAACAAATTTGGCCAAGTTCTGGAATGATGAACAAGGAATAGGGCATGTTCTTTTCTTCCCACGTACAGAGTTTGATGACAAAGATGTTGAAGATTATATCAAAACCGCGGAGAGTTTTACTGGCGGAAAACCAAATTTAGTTTTAATTGATTTTAGTAATCTTAATCTTTTCTCAATGGGCGTGTTTAAGCGTTTAACAAGCCCAGAATTAACAAGACTAACAATAGCCTCAGCAATAGTAGTAAGTTCTTCAGCACCCTATGTTGCGCAAGGAATTAATTTTTTATTAAGTTTAAACAAAGAACCTTTTCCAATCAAAGTAGTAACTAGTGAAAAAGAAGGAATGGATTGGTTATTGACTTTTAAGAAATAAAAATAAGTTTACCAAAATTAACAAAAAAACTTTTCTTTTATTCCCCAAGAACCCTCGACTATTCACCTAAAACAAGGGTTTTGTCTTCAAGAATCAAAAGTGATTTTTCCACTTGTGTAACCATAGATCCTTTTGTTTCTTTTAATCCAGGATACGTGTGTAAGCATCCTGATTTCATTAGTTCTTTTAGTCCAACTGTAACTTGGAAGCTTTCTAGTTTTAATTTGTCAGTTTCTTTTCTTAACCATCTTTCAGCAAATGGTAATTCCCCAAACTTTTTCATAATTTCAATTAATTTTCTAGAAGTTGGATTTCTTACTCCAAAAGTTTTTTCTAAAGAAAATATTTCTACCCCTTGTGCTTCGTTAACTTGTCCTTCTCCAGTTGAAGCAAATGGTTCAATTGCAATTGCCCCTTCTTCTAAATCTTCACTACTTCCCCCTTTGTGGTTTGGAATGCTTGGCGGAGCGTGAATACTATTTTTTCCTAAGCCATGTCCCCCAAGATTGTAAATTGGATTAAATCCTTTTGATTTTAAAGTTTTCTCAATTTCAGCACCAATTCTTTCAACTGGTTTTCCAAAACTAGCAACACTTATTGCATTAGATAAAGCAAGTTCATTTGCTTCAATTTGTTTAGCAAATTTATTATCAAGATTAACTGTGATAGCCCCATCACAAATGTATCCATCCACTGCAACCCCAATATCAATTTTGAGTAAATCCGTTTCTTTTAGTAAATAAGTATCATTCCACTTTGGAGTATAATGCGCAGCTTCTTCATTAATACTTAAATTAATTGGAAAAGCACAAGTTGCACCTTCACTAACAATAAATCCTTCCACTTCTTCAGCTAAATTAAATAAATTAGCATCTAATTTTGCTTTCTTTTCAGCTAGTTTAATCGCACTCGCCCAAATAGTACCAGCTTTCTTGTGAGCATTAATTTGAGTTGTTTCCATAATTAAATCATTAAATGGTTAAGTATTAAAGAGTACTTTTTGAGAGGAAAATTTCTCTATCTTACACAGCGAATATAGCAATCAGGGAATGGTTTTAATTCAACTCCCACCCATCCATCATTCATCCAAACAATGTACACTTCATTACTTACAAATGGAGTTCTTGACCAATAACAGTGGGATTGAAACCCAGCTGGTGTTCCGGGCATTTCATTATACTTATCTACAAGTTCATTATAATCTGGTAAAGTCCATACAGTTC
>CAZOCW010000221.1:0-1807 GCA_964578405.1 uncultured archaeon
TATTGCAAAAAATACTGAGGATTGTTTAAAAAAATTAGAAACGGATAAACCTGATCTTTTGTTAATGGGAGGATTTGTTCCCAGAACTGGAATACTAGGATCAATGAAACTCAAAGGAGTAAAAGTTGCTTACTTAATTTTTGATGACACTTACTTAGGAAACGAAACAGAACTATACAATAACATTATTGGATTCATTAACGAACCAATGGACATTAATAAGTTCCTTGCAAAGATAAAAGAGTTTCTTCACTCAAAAAATAAGGCTTAAAGATTAATGAGAAGAAAGTAATTTAAGTAACCGCATCGTATTCTTTATATGCGTGTTAATTATCAATCTGCAATTAAACATAGGCAGGCTACTTTGGATAAATTAAGAAAGCATTTGAAGGATAGAGAATCGAATGAAGCCCCAAGCATACAAGAAATTATTGGTAAGCATCCTTCCAAGAAAGTTTTTGTTGAATCATTAGAACAATTTAAAGCTCTTCAATTAGGTTATTTGAATTCAAAATTAGAGGGATTAGAAGAACAAAAATATTTTTTGGAGAAAGCTCGAAAAGTGCAAGAAAAACTTGGGGTTAGTGGAAAAGAAGAAAGAAGAATCTCACACCCGGTAAATTTTGAAAAATTTCTTGATAGAACAAACAGGGAATTTTATAAGTTTTTTCTTAGAAAGGGAGTTAAGTTGCCTTATTTTGATTCTGAGGAAGGCTTAGTTAAACCGCCTAAGCGTCCTTCAACAAGAGCAATTGGGGCAATTCTTGGTCAATTAGCTAAAGGTGAAAAAAATCCGCCTTTCAAAAATTTTCCACAAGCTTTAGTGAACCTGTTGAAGAAAAATAAAATTAGAAGAGTACTTGAGATAGGTCCAGGTGGAAGAGGGGTAGTGGATTTGTTAGCAGAGAGCGGATTAGCTAAAGAAGCAGGTATTGAGTTGAGTGCTATTGATCTTAGTCTAAGCCTAAGTAGGGTTAATGAGTTAAATAAAAAAGGAATTAAAGCAAGAGTGGGAAATGTCACAAACCTTGGTAATATTGAAACTGGAAAGTTTGATCTTATAATTGCTGTTGGAGTACTTGGGGCTGGCGGGCAGTATGGTGCTACAAAAAAACCTAATGCAATTACTTATTCTATTAATTCTCACAAAGTTGCACGGAGTGCAGTGGATTTACTCTCTCCAAATCCTAATGCTTTTTTTTGTGCAGTGCCAATATTTGGCGCTACTACTCTTAGATTGAATGCTGTTCAAAGGTTTGCTAAGGTTTCTCAATGGCAACCAACAAAAGCAGAACAAGCAAATAATGCAAGAGGAGCATTTTTACCTAGTTCGAATAGAAATTCACAAGATGATTGGTACAAAACAAAAACTCGTAACGAAAAGATTCTTGACAGCAACAAATATTACAGATACACGAATAATTTACTTGGACAATTACCATCTGTGGCAATATTAAAAAGAAAATAAATCTAAAATCGCTGAAAATAACCAAAAATTAACGCGAAAGAAAGTATTTGCGTTAAAGATACCTACTTTCTACCGTAACGAAGTAATGTTTAAATAGATAAAATACATAAATCTACTATGGAAAAAATAACATATTTTATGCCCCTGATCGGACTGATTATTTTAGCATTTTTGTTAAGTGGATGCACTACTCAAAACACACAAGCAAATGATACAAAAATAACAGAGTTAGAAAACAAAATTACTGAGTTAAATTCTAATTTACAACTTCAACAAACTTTAAGCAAACAATACTGTATGCGAGTAGCATATTTGTTTCAAAATTCTTGTAACAGTGAT
>CAZOCW010000222.1:0-1798 GCA_964578405.1 uncultured archaeon
CTGCAATTTCAACTTCTGAGCCAATAATTCCTAGAGAAACAATCGATCTAAGAATACAAGAAACCGGTGTGACAGCAGAAGTTGCAACACAACAACT
Source organism: uncultured archaeon (assembly GCA_964578405.1). Taxonomy (GTDB): domain Archaea; phylum Iainarchaeota; class Iainarchaeia; order Iainarchaeales; family JAAZKV01; genus JAAZKV01. Next base: position 98 of record CAZOCW010000222.1, read on the forward strand.
AAAAGTAGAAGCTAGAGCTACAGAGATTAGACAAGCATTTGAAGCAGAACCTACTATGCCAACTGACTTAAGAGTTTCATTAAACTCTTTTAAAGATGCAAAAGTTCAAGCGAATTCTGATATTGCAAATCTTCAAAGAAATGTTATTGCTCAATCTAATTCTCTGGATGTCATTAGTCAGGAAAAAACTTCTCTAGAGAGTAATTTTATTAAAAGATTAATAACAAAAGAAACTATTCCAGAAGTAACTATAAGAAAAGAAACAGCACAAAAAGCATTGGATGAAACTTTAAATAATTTAAGAGAAGTTGCTAAAGTTTCTACTAGAACTGAGCAATTAGCAATAACAGAATCTGCATTAACTGCAAAAGAAAATACTCTTCTTTCAATATTACCAAAAGAATCTCCAATAGAAATAAATCCTGCTGACGTAAAAAGATATGCTAAGGATAATAGAATCACTGAAGAAGTTGCACAAAAAATACTTGAAAATGATGTAAAATTATTAGATGCGAAAGCAAGAGTTGAATCAGGAGAAACTACTGATAAAAAAATAATTGATGCAGTTAACGAGTACACAAAAGCTAAATCAGAATGGGATAAAGCAGATGCTTTAGAAACTCCAAGTCAAAAGTTAGAATCCGCTGAAACAAAAGTAAAAGAAGAAAGAACCAGAATAGAATCAGAAAAAGTTCCTTCGATTCAAGCAATTGGAAATAAATTAGTTGAATCAGGAAGTATGAGTAAAGAGGCAGTTTCTCGTCAAGGATTTGATAAAACAAATGAGGCTCAAGCAAAAACATATTTTGAAGATGGATTAAGAGATACTGTTACTAGTAATGTTAAGTTAGAATCTACTTTAAGAGAACGATTTGGAAATGAAAAAGTTGACGCACTATTAGATACAAAATCTCCTCAACATGAAGCTGCTAAACAAGAAATAGGAGATAAATTATGGGAACAATCAAAACAAGACATTAATTTAAACTCGCAAGATGCATTAGTAGAAGCACTTAAAGCTAGAGATAAAGCTCAAGCAGAAGTTGATGCAGAAGCTGCTAATAATTTAGTAGCTGCACAAATGAAAATTACTTTTGAGTCACTTGCCGCTTTAGCTTCAATTAGTGAGAATAAACAAGCTGAATTAAGTTCTGAATTAAGAGCACAAAAAGATGCATTAACAGCAATTGTTACAGAATCTCAAAAAGCAGGAAGTGTAGATTATATTGAAGTAATTACAGAAAAAAATAATGATCCAGCATATAAAGGAAAAAGGTTAAAATTTATTTCAGATATTGAAAATCTAAAAGAGCAAATACAAAAAGCAACTGCTGTTGGAGATAATCAGCAAGTGGCTACTTTAACTGAAGCATTATTAAAACAGCAAAATGATTATACAAATTATGAATCCTATAAAATTTCCCTTTCTAAATATATTAATTCTTTGAAATCACAAAGAACAAGTGCAATTTCTGATAAAGCAAAAGCAGATATTGATGCAAAAATCGAAAGTTATGAGGCTTTAGAGAATAAATTAAACGCCCAAATTGGTAATGTAGAACAATATTTTTCAGATGCAGAAAACATAGGTAAAGCTACTCGTGCTGATTATACTATGACAAAAGATCAGATTAAATTATTTATTGAAGGTTCACTTGGAACAAAGACTAACGATGAACTTTTGACAGGTGGAGGAAAAAC
>CAZOCW010000223.1:0-1786 GCA_964578405.1 uncultured archaeon
GCGGAAATAGCAAATGCAAATACTCTTGCATTATCCTTACCAACCCAACAAAATAACCCCCAAACGGCTTTCCAAGAAATCAGAATTATTATGATTAATCAAAATCAAAAACCAATGGATTATCTAATAACAGAAGGGTACTCAGGGAACATTAATAGTCTAATTAGCGATACTAAAAACATTGACCCAACCAATATCCTAATGGTTAACCAACAACTAAATGGAAAAAATGGACTAGTTTTATATAAACAAATTGCTCAAACTGCTTGAACAATAATTTAATTGCCCAAAATAACCTTCAAATAGTTAATGAAGAGGCACCTAAAAAATAAGTATTATAAGAAATCTTTTTTTAAAAAGGAGAAAGAAAGCTAATTATTAGGAGCTTTCTTTCCTCCTTTGCCTTTTCTTGCCTTTACCTATAGAAATCGGGGTGATAACCCGAGAATATAGTATCCTAACTTATATATAAAAATAGCGGATTGGGGAAAGTGAACCAAAATGGGTCAAAAAATGGCCAAATTAAGTGTTAAACATAATGCACCATAATAATAATGAAAATACCATTTTTTGAAGCAACTCGTCAATCGCCGAATTTTTGAAAATCTTTTTAAATAAGAAAAAAAGTATCCAATAATGAAACAAGAAATGGAATACAAAGTAATTGAACTGGAGTATTCAAAAGTTTTGAGTGAATCAAAGTGCGGAGAAATTGTCGCCCAAAAAGAACAAAGATTTTTACTAATAAATTACCCAAAACTTTATGAAAAAGAAGAAAAATTATTCATGAAAGTACTTGAAGAATTAAAGGAATCAACAAAACCAATTAATACTAGGGGCGAAGTATACTTTTTTTTAAAGGAATATTGCTTGGAGAATATGGTTCTTTTGAACAAAGAACAACGTGAAAAAATTCTTTGTTTACTTGAATGGGAAGCAATGGAAGAAAGTATTCTAACACCCCTTCTTCACGATCCTGAACTTGAAGAAATTGTAATTAATGGACCAAAAAAACCAATAATGGTTTATCATTCTATTTTTGGTTGGCTTACAACTAACGCAACACTTGAAACTGAAGGCAAAATTAGAACATTGATAAACAAAATGGCGGCTCCGCTTGGAAGACAATTAAGTTACAACTCCCCAATGTTAAATGCAGTACTTAAAGATGGATCAAGACTCAATGCAAGCATGAGTCCAATTGCTTTTTCAGGAATTAATGCAACAATTAGGAAGTTTAAAGAGAGTCCACTCACCCCAACAAATCTTGTTGAATTTGAAACAATTAGTAACGAAGCAATTGCTTTTCTTTGGTTAGCCATGCAAACTTCTTGTTCAATTCTTATTTGCGGAAACACAGGTTCTGGAAAAACAACCACCCTAAACGCATTATTTTGTTTTCTGCCAAAAGAAGAAAGAATTGTTGTGGCAGAAGAAACTCCTGAACTATTACTCCCACAAAACCATACAATCAAACTAAACACTGCAGAACAATTAAACATAACATTGAGTTCACTTATTGACAACACATTTAGAATGAGACCTGATCGAGTAATTGTTGGAGAAATAAGAAATACAACTGAAGCAACTGCTTTTGTAAATACTATGCTTGCAGGCCAAGCAAAAGGATCTTACGCTACTTTTCACGCAGAAAGTGCAAGTGAAGCATTACAAAGATTAGTATCTTTTGGAATTGAAAAACAAACCCTTGCTTCACTGGATCTAATAGTTGTTCAGAAAAGACTTGGAATAATTACTAATGGAACAAGAAAAGAAGAACGAAAAG
>CAZOCW010000224.1:0-1766 GCA_964578405.1 uncultured archaeon
TTTTTCTTTTTTTTAGCCTTTTAAATAATTTAACCGTAATATTTTAAGGTGATTTTAAGGTGGATGCAGCAATATTGTTATTTTTAGGATTAATTGGATTTGTAATTGTCATAGGGATTGTTGGTGTCTTAGGAGTTATTGTAATTTACAACTCACTAATTTCTACACTTAAAAAAGTTGAAAATGCTTGGGCACAAATTGATGTTCAATTAAAGAGAAGAGCAGATTTAATTCCAAATTTGGTTGAAACAGTTAAAGGTTATGCTAAATTTGAAAAAGGAGTTCTTGAAGGAGTAACTCAAGCAAGAAGTGCATTAATGACTGCTAAAGGCCCAAAGGAATCTGCTAAAGCTGATAACATGTTAACAGGCGCACTAAAGAGTGTTTTTGCTGTTGCAGAAGCTTATCCCACACTTAAAGCTAATGAAAACTTCATGGCTTTGCAAGAAGAACTTTCTAGTACTGAAAATAAAGTTGCTTTTGCTAGACAATTCTACAATGATATGGTAATGCAATGGAATACAAACATCCTAACTTTCCCAACAAATATTATTGCTGGAATGTTCGGATTAAATAAAGAAAAAGAATTCTTTACAGCAACTGAATCTGAAAGAGCTGCTGTTAAAGTTGATTTCTCAAAAATGTAAATTAATCTAAGTGCGAAGGGGAATTTTCTCCTTTGCCTTTTCTTTTAATATTGGTGAACCTATGCCTGCAACAATGGATTTTTACAAACAAATTTCTGATAACAAAAGAATGACTTACATGTTGTTCTTTGCTTTTTTTATTTTAATTGGTATATTAGCTTCTTTAATGGCTTTGCTTTTTGGTGGGCCAAATATTTATGGGTTAAGTTATTTATTTATTTTTGGAATTTTTATAATAATTTACGCTTTAGTTTCCTATTACTTTTGTGATTCAATTGTTACATTAGTTTCTGGAGCAATAGAAACAAAACCTGATGATCCTAAGTTTAAGCAATTGCATAATATTGTTGAAGAAATGTGTATTGCTAGTGGAATGAAAAAGCCAAGAGTGTTTGTAATTAATGATACTGCAATTAATGCTTTTGCAACTGGGAGAGATCCAGAGCACGCAATCATTTGTGTAACAACAGGCGCAATGACTTTACTTAACAGAGATGAACTTCAAGGGGTAGTAGCTCACGAATTAACTCACATAAAAAATTATGATATTCGAACAATGACAATCGCGGCAATTCTTGTAGGAGTTGCTGTTTTAATGTCTGATTTAATCTTAAGATTTACTTTATTTTCCAGAAGAGATTCTGACTCTAAGGGTGGAGGAGTTTTTATTGCTCTTTTAATTTTTGCTTTAATTTTGGCCGCATTAACTCCGCTAATTGCTAATGGAATAAAATTGGCTGTTTCAAGAAAAAGAGAATACATGGCGGATGCAGGTAGTGCAGAAATGACAAGAAACCCTTTGGGGTTAGCTAGTGCTCTTGAAAAGATTTCAAAAGATATTGAACCATTAGAAGCAGCAAACAAAGCAACAGCACACATGTATATTTCTGATCCTTTGAAGAATACAAAAGGAATGTGGCTAAAAGGAATGTTTGCTAGTCATCCCCCAATCGAAGAAAGAATTGCTCTTTTGAAAGGAATGAAACAATAGTTATTGTTCTAATTAATTAGTACTTATTTAATTTAGTTTTTTTTAGTTTGTTTAAATTATTCTTTCAAGTATGAATTCAGGAGTGAATTCTTTAAAGTCATCATATCCTTGTCCTGTTCCAACAAATA
>CAZOCW010000225.1:0-1749 GCA_964578405.1 uncultured archaeon
TGTTTGTGTGTCCGTGAATCATTCACTTTTAACAAGGGGGCACCTTTTACAAATTACTTGATTATTTTTTAAAGTTACCCTATCATTTTGTGGTAATCTGTACTAGCCAGAAACAAGCTATATACAAACCTTGACAACTTGATAAGTTTCTTGGATGAGCGCATTTTTATGTGCCGAAATCAAAAATATTTTTGCCTAACTTAAATCTATCAGTTAATTTATACAAATCAATATGTTTTCTTAAAGATGTACGCAAATATTATCCATATTTCTTTTTTCTGCAAAGTCATAAAGGAAAACAACAAGGAAATCCCTATCCAAACAATGGCGATTGGAAATTGAAAATACATCCTATTTCCAATCTGCAATGAAGTTGCTAATACAATCAAAAAACCTGCCAGCCATTGATAAAACATCTTTTTTGAAGCGATAAAGTAGTTCCTCGAATAAGCATGATAACAAACATAAACAAGTTGAAAAATATAGGAAATTAATAAGGCCACTCCGAAGCCAGGCAGCCAATGAAAGCCAAATGCAAAAAGAAATACAAATCCCAAAAATATACTATCTCCAAGGATTTCATTCCACAGAAACGTTTTCATATCAGCAAATGCCAACAATGGCATAGATAATACCCAAATAGTTACCTTAAAATAATCACCTACCAACATCCATCTCATGATATTCCCAGCGGAAGCAAACTCATTAGAATAAAGGATATCTATCGCAATAGGTTTCAGTCCTATTAATGTCACAATTAAAGGTACCATTAATAACATTGAAAAACGAAGAGTCCTTCGAATTAATTCCTTCCTCAAATTTACTTCGCTTGTTCGACTTAGGGTTGGGAGATAATAAGTTTGGAAAGATGCCAAAATCAACATGACATAATTCATGCTAATTGTCCAAGCCGCGTCAAAAAATCCGAGCTCTTTTAATCCAAATTCGCGATTGAGAATTGACCGAACAACAAATTGAGTACCTGTACCAACAAATCCTACAATAAGTAATATACTGGATTTTGAAAAAAATTCATAAGCAAATTCCATCCTAAAAACAGGCTTACCGCTATCCCACAGCTTTGGAAGCCATCCTTCTTTATAGCAAAAAAGAATAGCCGTTCCACCACCGGCTGCAATGGAAAACATCATCATCCAGACTAGTGCTACTGAGTAACCTTTGAGAAACAAATTGGATAAAGGAAAAGCAACCAACAACAACGCAGCAGTGCTTATTACTTGAGAAATAGCCAAACGTCCAATCGCAGTATAGCCATTTAATAAACCATAAAAATAGCTAAGATATACCCCAAGAAATACCGTTAAAGACGTCAATCGAATTGGCGCAATTAAAGGGCTATCTAGTTTTGCTGTTGTCAGCCATGCAATTTGAGGCGCAAAAACAAATAAAATTATGCTCACAACAGTACTTGTTATCAGGTATATCCAAAATATTGTTGAAATATAATCGAGTTTTTTTTGTTCCTTATAAACAGCAATACCTTGAACAAGAGCTAGTGCGCCACTTAATGTAGCAATCGTGAGGGATGTGTCTCGTACTTGACGGAGCAAAGCATACAATCCCATGCCACTTGGTCCCAGTGTCACGGCGATGATCTTGACAGCAATCACTCCTAAAAAGAGAGTGGTAACTGAACCAATTCCTGTTATAAAAAATGCTTTAATTATCTCGCTCATATAGATCAACTAATAATTAGATTTTATCCCGTTCCTTATAATTTGAGTTTAG
>CAZOCW010000226.1:0-1733 GCA_964578405.1 uncultured archaeon
TGGGTGGAGTTTGAGGTACTTGGGGAAGAAGAAGTTAAGGGAGAAGTACTTGAAACTCCACAAAAGGAAAAAAGTTTTGGACAAGAGGAAGAAGAAGAGGGTGCAGGGATTGTTGGGAAAACAAAACTAATTCAAAATATTACTCCAATTGAAGGTCTTTTTGAAGGAAGAGCTATTGCATTTGATCTTGAAACAAAAGTTGGAAAAAAATTTGCAATTGGGGCAGAACCAATTTTAATGGTTTCATTTGTTGCTGATGATTTAGGACAAAAACATTACAAATATGAAAAAGTAATTTCTTATAATACTACAAAAGTTGATGGATTAGACTTAGTTGAATCTGAGAAAGAAATAATTGATGAAATTAATACCGAACTGAACAATCCAATGAATGGATTCATTGTTACTTACAATGGAGATAACTTTGATTTTGCTTATACTAAAGATAGGGCGAGAAAATTAAAAGTTGATTTTAAAGTAAATGGGTTTGAACCAAAAATAGTTCGAAAAGGAATGGATAATGCAACAAGACTTCAAGGAATCCAACATATTGATTCCTTTCAAATAATTAAATTCTTACAACGAACTGGTGCAATTAATGCTGTAAAACTTGATATTGAAAGTGTATCTGAAAAAGTATTTGGGGTTTACAAGGAAAAAGTATTCCCTAAAGAAATAACTGAAGCTTGGGAAAGTGGGGATACTAAACAACTTACTAGATTAGTTGATTACAATTTGAAAGATTCTCAAACTGCTCTTCGAATTGCAAAAGAATTTTTACCACTTTTTGTTGAAATATCAAAACTAACTTCACAAACTTTATATGAGACAACAAGAAACTCTACCTCTCAAATGGTTGAAGATCTGTTAATGAAAGAGGCACACTTACGAGAAATAATTGCTCCAAACAAACCAAAAGAAAACCAAGTACAAGAAAGAACGGTAAACCCAATTAAAGGAGCTTTTGTAAAAGAACCAATTGCTGGATTACATGAAGCAATTGCAGTACTTGATTTTGCTTCACTATATCCAAGCATAATAATTTCACATAATATTTCTCCAGATACATTAAATTGTGTACATCCTGAATGTAAAGAAAAAAACACCTCTCCTGATGGAACTTGGTTTTGTACAAAAGAAAAAGGATTATTTTCTGAAATACTTGGAAGATTAATTAAACAAAGATTAGTTTTGAAAAAAGAATACAAACGAAAGAAAAAAGAAGAAGGAATTGATGATAAAATATTATTTGCAAAACAATGGGCGCTAAAAATTATTTTGAACTCTGCTTATGGGTACTTGGGTTACCCAAGAGCAAGATGGTACTCAAGAGAGTGTGCCTCAGCTATTACTGCATTTGCGAGAGGGTACATTCAAGAGACAATAGTTAAAGCTGAAAACTCTGGATTCAAAGTTCTTTATGGGGATACGGATTCAAATTTCTTACAAATGGGAAACAAAACAAAAAAAGATGTAGAAGATTTTACTGAAAAAGTAAACAAAGAACTTCCTGAAGGAATGGAACTTGAAATTGATGGATTTTACAAACGAGGAATATTTGTTACAAAGAAAGAAGGGGGCGCTGCTAAGAAAAGATATGCTCTGATGGATGAAAAAGGAAATTTGAAAATTGTTGGATTTGAATATGTTAGAAGAGATTGGTGCATGCTTGCACGCGAAACACAAAAGAAAGTAATTGAACTTGTACTAAAAGAAGGAAATCCGACTGAGGC
>CAZOCW010000227.1:0-1732 GCA_964578405.1 uncultured archaeon
TCATGGAAAAAAAAGTAATTCACCACGAACTTGAGAAAAGAATTATTGGAGTAATTGACACTTCATACACTGATGAAGGCGGTATTAGAGAAGTAATACAAAAAAGTCAAGAACTCTTAAAAGATTCTGAACTTGTAAAAGAAAGACAAATACTTGAAAAATTCTTAGGAGAGGTTGCACGTGACGGACTTGCAACTTACGGACAAGCAGAAGTTGAAAAAGCAATTGATGAAAGAAGAATTTCAACACTAATTATTTCTGAAGAAATTCCTTGGACTGTTTATAGAATATACTGCGAACACTGCCAAAATTCAGAAGCTGTTGTTGTAAAAGACACTGCAACTTTTGAAGAATCAAAACTAAGATGCTCTAAATGCGAATCAAAAATAGAAACCACTGAAGAAGTGAGTTATTTAGACTACATGATCGATAGAGCAAAAGACGCTGGAGCAAATGTTAGAGTTATTAGTACTGAAACAAATGAAGGAGAAAACTTCCACACAGGATTTGGTGGAATTGCTGCTTTATTAAGATACAAATTATAACAAAAAATAACAATTGAACTAACTACAAGGGATAAAATGGAACCAATTTTTTTAACAACAACTCCCGCATTAAAGGGAAGAGTAAAACAGCGTTACGCTGACTTTTTAGTTGAAGAAGTAGGTTTGAATGGAGAAATTAGCACGATTGAAAGATTCAATAAAAGTTGGGAAGAAAGAGTAGTAAAACAAACCATTGTTCCTTCAAGAAAAAATGAAGAATACTTAATTATAACACTTGAAAAAATAAATACTGATACTAGCGCAGCACTAGCATTAATTGCAAGAGGGTTAAATTTAAGCAAACAAAGAATTGGTTACGCAGGACTTAAAGATAAACGAGCAATTACTTCTCAAAAAATTAGTCTTTACATGCCCGACCCAATTAGAGTAGAAAAATTCGGAGTAAAAGGACTTGAAATAAGGGATCCAATTTGGAGTGATAAAAGAATTGAACTTGGTGACGCTAAGGGAAATCAATTTGTAATTACAATAAGAGACATTTCTCAAACTGAAGAAGAAATAAAAAAAGTAGTTGAAGATTTTATAGAACAAGCAAAAAATGGATTACCAAACTTTTTTGGAATGCAAAGATTTGGTGGAAAAAGATTAATTACACACCGAGTTGGAAAATTATTACTTGAAGAAAAATTTGAAGAAGCAATAATGCTTTACCTCACAGACACTTTTGAAGATGAAAAAGAAGACATAAAACGAGCAAGAATTAATTTAGCAGTTTCAAAGGATTTCAAAACAGCACTAAGAGAATTTCCTTTTGAAGCAAGACCTGAAATTGCAATGCTAAATCACTTAGTGAGATACCCAAGTGACTTTGCCGGAGCATTTAGAACTCTGCCTAAAAAAATTCAATACTTGTTTTCACACGCTTATCAAAGCGATTTGTTTAACAAAATGCTTGCAAGAAGAATACAAACCTATGGGAAAAAAGCACTTCAACCAATACCGGGAGATGTACTTGAAAATGGAGTACCAATGCTACTAATAGCAGGATATGAAAGTACTTTTGCTGAGGGAGAAGCTGGAGAAATAGAAAAAGCAATAATGACTGAAGAAAAAGTTTTATTTGAACATTTTAAAACAACAAAACTAAGCGAACTCTCAAGTCAAGGAATGAGAAAAGAACTTGCACTCTTCCCAGAAAATTTTAAACTTGAAAAAATAGAAAACGA
>CAZOCW010000228.1:0-1724 GCA_964578405.1 uncultured archaeon
AATAACTGAAAATGGTTTATTTAGGGCAGCTGTTCCAAGTGGAGCAAGTACTGGTATTTATGAAGCTTTAGAACTTAGAGACGGAGACAAAAAAAGATACATGGGTAAGGGAGTTCTGAAAGCAGTTGAAAATGTTAACAAAAGAATTGCTCCATTAGTAATGGGAATGGATCCTACTAAACAAAAAGAAATTGATGAAAAAATGATTAAAGCGGATGGAACAGAAAATAAAGCAAACTTTGGAGCTAATGCAATTTTATCAGTTTCAATGGCTGTTTGTAAAGCTGGAGCCGAAAGCAAGAAAGTTGCTCTTTACCAACACGTTGCAGATCTAGCTGGAGTTAAAGAAGTAATCTTACCAGTTCCAAGTTTTAATGTAATAAATGGTGGAAAGCACGCAGGAAATGAACTTGCAATGCAAGAATTCATGCTTTTATCAGTGGATGCGCCTAGCTTTTCTGAAGGATTAAGATATGGTACAGAAGTATTTCACACTTTAAGAGGAATAATTAAAGAAAAATACGGACAAAATGCAATTAATGCTGGAGATGAGGGTGGATTTGCTCCTAATGTACAAAATGCAAAAGAAGCACTTGATCTTTTAACTCAAGCAATAGAAAAAGCTGGATACAAAGGAAAAGTAAGAATTGGAATGGATGTTGCTGCAAGTGAATTCTTTGACGCTGATAAGAAATCCTACAATTTAACTTTCAAAAGTAAAACTCCTACTTGGAAAACTGGGGAAGAAATGGTTGCTTACTATGCAGACCTTGCAAAGAATTATGATATTGTTTCAATCGAAGATCCATTCGATCAAGATGATTGGGATTCATACGCTAAACTAACAAAATTAATCGGAAAAGATGTTCAAATAGTTGGGGATGATTTGTTAGTTACTAATGTAAAAAGAATTAAAGAAGGAATTGCAAAGAAAGCAGTTAATGCCCTTTTATTAAAAGTAAATCAAATCGGATCTATTACTGAATCAATTGATGCATGCAAAATGTCTCAACAAGCGGGATGGGGTGTAATGGTATCTCACAGAAGTGGAGAAACTGAAGATTCATTCATTGCGGATCTTGTTGTTGGTCTTCGAACTGGTGAAATAAAAACTGGTGCACCATGCAGATCAGAAAGACTTGCAAAATACAATCAATTGCTTCGAATAGAAGAAGAACTTGGAACAAAAGCAAAGTATGCTGGAAAGACTTTTAGGAAACCCTAAAAGTCCAGGAAACTTCAGAAAAATTTAAATAAAAATAATTTCAAACCCTCTTAGACCAAAATGGTTTAAGGGAGGTTCTTTTTTTTAAAGATTCAAACCATTGTACCAGGCAACTTTATATATTCCGTTTGAGTAATATTCGCATGGATTTCAAAAGATTATTTTATACAAGTGTATTCCTAATTTTAATTTCGTTTATAACTTTTGCTGCAGGAAGTTGTACTTTAAATGGTCAACCTGTTGAGTGCCCACAATTTTTGAATGATTATGGTTGGTTAATTGCAGTTGTGTTTGTATTAATTGTATTGGCAGTATTTGCTTTTGTATTATTTAGTTTTTACAAGGCTTGGAGCACTGGAAGTGTTTCAATTGTTTTGCCAAAGAATTCTTTTGTCCAAGGGGAAACAGTTACTGGGACTATGATAATTGAATTAAAAAAAGATATTGAAACAACTGCTTCTAATGTGGGGTTACTTGCGGAAGTAACAAGAAAAGTTAC
>CAZOCW010000229.1:0-1706 GCA_964578405.1 uncultured archaeon
GTTCTTATTGATGGAAAAAAGTTAGAGTGGTAGTTTATTTTGCCATTATTAATGCTAAATTTTTTACATGTACTTCAGAAAGAGATTTTTGAGGAATTCGTTTACTTGCATTAAGTAGTTCCATTCCAAGTACATCATTTGTTTTGTCCAAATCAATTAAAGTAATATCATCTATTTTCTTTGTCTTTGCAACAGTTCCTTTCTTTAGTCTTATATACACCGCATCGGCTTCTTTATCATAATTTATGTCCATAGTTATACCCAATATACTGTAATTACAATTAAATTGCTATCTTTTCTTTCAAAAACAATTTCTATCACTCCTCGTGAGGTGTACTTCTGACAATAGTTCTTTTCATTCTTTTTTTCAAGCTTGTAAGGATTGACTAATCCGTCCAAAATTTCATCTTTTGAAATATTTCTTTCAAGAGCACGTTGTTCGGCATGTTTTGTTAGAATTACTTTCATTATTCACTTTTGGTTTGAGTTTTTAAAAAGGCTAATCTTGTTTTCGTCGCTTGTCGAAAAGAATTTGTTAAACTTTCATGTCCCATACTTCTACTTCTGAGTCATCAATTATTTTGTCGTGCATTGCAATAAATTTGAATCCAACTTCTTCATACAAATGTTTTGCGCCCTTGTTGTCTGCTTTTACTAATAAAAATAACCTTTGTATTTTTTTGTGTTTACATTCATTAATGCTTTTTTCTACTAAAAGGGTTCCAATTTTTTGATCTCTCCAACTCTCTTCAACAAATACTGCATTTAATCTTGCTTCGTGTTTCTCTAAAAATAATTCCATTTCTGCAAATCCAGTTAGTATGTTTGCTTGTTTTGCAACAAAAATAATATATTTTGGATCACTAATTCTTTCTTCAATATGTTTTGGGGTAAAAGTAGTGTAGGGAAATTCACGCTTAATCATTTCATTAAGCCAATCAGCGCAAGAGGGAGTTGCTTTTGTAACGTTCACGATATCACTTATTTTTGTTCTCTAAAATCTCTATTATTTAAATATTCATCAATTTCTCTTTCGCTTACTGCGCATCCTGCAAACTTTGCAGCCCAAAGTGCTGCTTCAAGTTCTAATTTTCCATGTGCAAGTTCGTGATCAAATAAATTTTGTTCATATGCATATGCGATAATATCTACACTTCTAAACATTTTCAAATTTGGGAACATATTTCTTATTGCATTAAGATTTTGTTCATTAATTGTTACGGGTTGTTCTTGTCTTCTTTCAAGTACTTGTTTTAGTCTTTGTGGGTTTTCAATTAAAGATCTTGTGGTTCTTTCATCAATGAATAATGCTTTTGCTCCCTGTACTTTTGCAAGTGCTAGTGCTTCTGCTTCTCCTGCTTGAATAATTTTTAGTGGTCCGTCGCTTGTGAAGAAAATGTTATTTGAAATTTGGAGTATTCTTTGCATTCCTGTTGAAATTTCAGGAGTAATTGGGATTGTTTTAATTGTTTGTTCACTCATTGCGTATTTTATTCTTGCAGCGCTAAGTGCAAATCTCTTGTTTGTAATTGGTTTCCAAACACTCTCTTGTGCAACGGTTGATGAGATCAATAACTCAATTCGGTTAGTTTTTACAAATGATTTGAATACATTCATTAAGCATGTTCCTGAGAGGGTAATCATTGTTCCTGTGTCAATTACTGCTTTCATATTTTTTCACCAATAAAAATAATTTTTTAATATTT
>CAZOCW010000230.1:0-1703 GCA_964578405.1 uncultured archaeon
GTTGATTATTATTCTGTTGTGGCTTAACAAACGGTTTAGCTTGTTGAACTTGTTTTTGTTGATTAGGTTGGAATTTTTGCATAACCTTGTCAACAATACTTTTTGTGTGGCTTTGTTGTTGAACTGGTTTTTGTTGATTATTATTCTGTTGCGGTTTTACAAAAGGTTTAGCTTGTTGATTATTTTGTTGTTGTGGCTTTACAAAGGGTTTTTGTTGGGGTTGTTTATTCTGATTAGGATTTTGTTTTTGTTGCCCTAAGTTTTGCTTAGGCATTTGTTTATTTTGATTTTGTTGTTGTGGTTTGTTATTTGGTACAAACTTCTTTTGTTGATTATTTTGATTAGGTTTAACTTGCGGTTTATTCTGATTATTTTGTTGTTGTGGTTTTACAAAAGGTTTAGCTTGTTGTTTTTGTTGATTGTTATTTGGTACAAACTTCTTCTGTTGATTATTCTGTTGCACAGGTTTTGGTAATTGCTTTGAAGGTTGTAAATGTACTGTTAATGGAGCAGCAGCTTTTCTTGATTCAATAACTTTACTCGCATCGGTGCTCGATTTATTCTTATTTGAATTAGTAAGTTTCGCCTCAATGCTCGCCTGAGCAGCAGCAAGTGTTGCAATAGGAACTCTAAATGGTGAACATGAAACATTACTAAGTCCAATTTTGTGACAGAATTTAACTGAAGCAGGATCTCCGCCATGTTCTCCACAAATTCCAATATCCATTTCAGGTTTTACACTTCTTGCTTTTGAAATAGCCATCTTCATAATCTTTCCAACACCTTCCTGATCAATAGTTTGGAATGGATCTTTTTCAAAAACTCCTTTTTCAACATAATGTGAAATAAATCTTCCTGCATCGTCTCTTGAGAATCCTAAAGTCGTTTGTGTTAAATCATTTGTTCCAAAAGACATGAATTCAGATTCTGTGGCAAGTTCATCAGCAGTTATAGCTGCTCTTGGGAACTCAATCATTGTTCCAACTTTATAATGTATTTTTCCTTCTATGCCTGTTTCTTTTGCAACCTTTTTAATAAGATCTTTAATTATTTTAAATTCTTTTACAGAGATTACATTTGGAATTTCTATTTCAGGAATTACTTTTATTCCTTTTTTAGAAACATTAAGTGCAGCTTCAAAAACAGCTCGTGCTTGCATTTCAGATATTTCAGGATAAACAATTCCAAGTCTGCATCCTCTAAATCCAAGCATAGGATTGAATTCATGAAGTTCAGTAATTTTTTGTTTTATTTTTTCAGCAGGTATATTAATTATTTTAGATAATTCTTGGATTTCTTTTTCTTCTTTAGGTAAGAACTCGTGAAGTGGAGGATCAAGGAATCTAATAATTACAGGTAGTCCAGTCATTACTGTGAATATTCCTTCGAAATCTTGTTTTTGAAAAGGTAATAACTTAGCTAAAGCTTTTCTTCTTCCAGTTTCATTATCTGCTAGAATCATTTCTCTCATTGCATTTATTCTTGTACCTTCAAAGAACATATGTTCTGTTCTTGTTAATCCAATTCCTTCTGCTCCAAAGTCTCTTGCAATTTTTGCATCTTTAGGAGTATCTGCATTGGTTCTTATTCCAAGTTTTTTTGTTTCTCTTGCCCATTTCATAAGTGTTGCAAATTCGCCAGATAAAACCGGATCAATAACTGCTAAAGCAGAGCCATAAATTTCTCCTGTACTTCCATCAAGA
>CAZOCW010000231.1:0-1696 GCA_964578405.1 uncultured archaeon
AAATATGGCTGGAATAGATTTGTTTATCGGAGAAAAAGAATACCTAAATAAAGGAGTTCATTTTTGTGCAACTTGTGATGGGCCAATGTATAATGGAAAAGAAGTAGCAGTAATTGGAAACGATAATAGAGCTGCTGAAGAAGCAATTTATCTTGCAACAGTTACAAAAAAAGTATATTTAATAAGTTCAAAAAAAGAATTAACTGCAGATAGTACAAAACAAGCTTCACTTAAAGATAAAAATGTCGAAATACTCTTAGGAACAAATGTAACTAGTTTTGAAGGAAAACAAATGCTAGAAACAATTATTGTGAAAACTTCTGAAGGACTCGAAAGAAAGATTTCTGCTAACGCTGCATTCATTTACATTGGATCTGAACCTAATACCGAATTTGTTAACGTAAAAAAAGATGAAACTGGAAGAATAATTGTAAACGAAGCAATGGAAACAAATGTAAAAGGAATATTTGCAGCAGGAGATTGCATTAAAAAAGAGTTAAACCAAATTGCAACTTGTATTGGAGAAGGTGCAACTGGCGCACACACTGCAGCAAAATACGTTCAAAACAAAGAAGTTTCAAACAACTAAATTAAATTAGTTTTTATTGATTAACAAAATAATTTACAATTCAATTAGGCTCTTTTTGCAGTAAAATCTTTTGCCGTAGAATCGTAATCAATTACAACTCCCCTAAGCAATTTTTCTATTCTTTTATCAACCACAACATCAACCGAATAAGTTTTCTTTGAGTCTTTAGCAGTAGCTTTAATCACAAACTCCCCATCTGCAGGAGAATCAACTGCCACAAAATCAAATTCGCCCATTAAATCATGCATAATTCTAACATATTTTTTACCTTCAACTTTCTCTAGCAACTTTGCCACAGCTTTTTGAGTAAAACCAACTTGAGGAACTTTATCAAATTCACTAATCTTCTTATTTGCCTCTTTCACAATAGTATCGATTTCTTTTTTTGACAAACCATGTGCTAAACAACCCTCTTCTAAAGATTCATATGCTGAAACGTGGCATCCAATACAATGAAGGCCTGCACTTGCAAGAACTGGCGCAACCTCAGGATAATTAGTAATAATATCCCCCAAAGTATCTTTTTTTGTAATCAAACAATCACCACAATAACATATGAATTAGTATTCATTCATATTTATAATACTATTTATTTATTCCTAATTTTGGACAAAGCTTTTTCTTATTTAAAAAACACTCCCCACACTTTGGGTTTCTTGCTGTGCAAATTGCTCGCCCGTGAGAAATTAACAAACCATTAACTTCATGCCAAACACTCTTATCAAATACTTGCATTAAATCCTGCTCGATTCTTTTCTGATCATCAAATTTTGAAAACCCCATCCTCTGAGAAAGTCTCCAAACATGAGTGTCAACAGCAATCCCGTCCACAAT
This sequence comes from uncultured archaeon, assembly GCA_964578405.1. GTDB lineage: Archaea > Iainarchaeota > Iainarchaeia > Iainarchaeales > JAAZKV01 > JAAZKV01. The sequence goes on from CAZOCW010000231.1 coordinate 1,424, forward strand.
CCCTTTATTTGCAAGAACAAGATTGGCAGTTTTACGTCCAACCCCTGGAAGTTCTATTAGTTGCTCCATTGAGTTTGGAAGTTTCCCCCCATATTGATCACGAATTATTTTAAAACATTCAATTACTCGCTTGGCTTTTTGATGATAATACCCAGTTGGTTTTACTTCACTCTCAAAAACCTTTAGATTTGCAGTTGCAAAATCATTCACTGTTTTATATTTTTTGAACAAAATACTTGTAACTTTATTCACTTGCGCATCAGTACTTTGAGC
>CAZOCW010000232.1:0-1694 GCA_964578405.1 uncultured archaeon
TCAAAAGTAAAGTTTTCTTCATAATCACACCCGTTGTATCATAATAATGCTTTCTTTATATTATTTTTGCGTTTTTCTGCCTTTTTTTACGAATATTTTAAGAATCTGTTCTTATTTTTACTGGTAATGGCAGGCTTAGATATTGTAAAAACATTATTATCCCAATTAACTGGGAAAAAAAATATTGTGATAATGAGACGAGGAAATGTGGCAATACGTCAAGCACTTCGAATTGCTGTTACTCAAGGTTTTAATTCAGTTACTATTCAAGATCAAGGTGGTTGGATAACCTATGAGCAATATGCAAATCAATTAAAATTGCCTATCACAAAAATTGAAACTGATACCGGCTTTTTTACTGGTAATTTTTCAAAAGAATTACTTTTAATTAATACCATGCCTGGTTATGCAGGTTTAGTTGATACTGCGTCAATAAAAACCTCTGACTGTTTTATTATCAATGATGCAACGGGTAGTATTGGAACTCCACAAGGAACTTGGGGAGATATTATTGTTGCAAGTTTTGGTGAAGATAAACCGATTTATCTTGGAAAATATGCACTTTTTGCATCAGATATTGATTATCATGTTCCTGATGAAGTTCTTTTAGCTGATGAAATTATTATTCTTGCTAAACTTATTGAACGTTTACCTATTACAAGAAAAGAACTAAACAAGGCAAGTGATGCTATCAAAAAGGATCTAAAGGATCTTTCTATTGTTCATTCTAAAGCACAGGGATTTAATGTTATCATTAAAACTACCAATAATGATGAGGAAAATCGAATTAAAGATTACTGTGCAAAGCACGGATATGAATTTACTATTTGTCCGCGGTATATTCGAATGCTTGATCGTGGCATATCAATTGAAGTTAAGCGTGTAGTTAAACAAAATTAACCTTTGGAGATGTTATCATGAATGATTCAACAACAACAATAGCAGAAATAAAAAAAGATATTAAAGATTTTGTTGCAGTACGCGATTGGGAAAAATTTCATACTCCAAAAGATGTTGCAGTAGCTTTGTCTATTGAAATTGGTGAAGTTCTTGAACACTTTCGCTGGAAATCAAATGAAGAGATTGCTTTGTGGCTAAAAGATCCAAAAAATAAAGAGGAGCTTGCTGATGAAATTGGGGATTGTGTTTCTTTCTTGGTTGATTTAGGCCGGGTAACTAATATAGATCTTTCACATGCATTTGAACAAAAACTTGCAAAAGCTGGAAAGAAATATCCTGTTGATAAAGTTAAAGGTAAGCATCACAAATATACTTATTATGAAGAAAATAAATAGATTTATTCTTTTTGTATCTTTGCTTTTAATTACTCTTTTTTTAATATCTTATACTTTTTTCTTTGTTAAACTCTGGGAAAATAGGTCAAATCCTAATTTCCATAACTTTGCTTCTTTCATTAAAAGTTGAACAATGAATTTACTCGGGAAATCTCTGTCGTGCTCTTGTAATATTTTAAGATTATGTTTTTTTTGAAAGATATCAATCAATTCATTTGCTTGTTTTTCTTTCATGCCATTCATCATGTCGCGCATCTTAAGGCTAATCCATAAATCTTTTCCAAGTTTTTTGTTAAATTCTTGTTCATAGGTTTCTTTATTTTCAGCTAAATATTTTCCTGCAAGAAGTCCATAAATTATTCCCCCATATGTTGTTGCTTTTACTTGTGTTGCAGCATC
>CAZOCW010000233.1:0-1688 GCA_964578405.1 uncultured archaeon
GCGCTTACAATTTCTATGTGGGTTTATCTAAATGGGTACAATGATTATGGTGGATTTTTGTATTGTTATTCTTCAGCAAATAATTTAGTTGGTTTGGAAGAGAATACTACTGCTTTACCTTATGCAAAGTTTGATGTAGGAATTGGTTCTAGTTCAAAATCAGTTTCTTCCACAGTAACAATGGCCACAGGAAATTGGTACCACGTAGTTGGTTCTTGGGCAAGTGGGGGAACACAAAACGTTTACTTAAATGGAGTAAAATACTCTACCACTGCATCAAGTGGATTAACTTCTTGCACAACAGCTCCGCTAATAGCTTCAGATGCAAGTGCAACAACAAAAAAAATGAATGGAATGGTTGATGAAGTAGGAATTTGGAGTAGACAATTAACTGATGCGGAAATAGCTGATTTGTATAATTATGGAAGTGGAAGAAGAATAGATCCTGCAATTACATTTACAAGCACAAGCACTCCAATGAGTACAAATTTATTAGTATTATATCACATGGATGAAAATGTTAGTACAACACTTACTGATAGTTCAGCAAGTGGATTTAATGGAACCACTTCCGCTACTAATTGGGGAATTGGAAAAATAGCAACTGCCGCAGGAGCCTCTCAAACAATTAATGCAGTAATAATTTCAGATCCAGGCACAGCCGGAGAAAAAGGGACCGTGGTGATTACCGATGGATCTTAATGAATTTTTAAAAAATACAAAAAAAATTAATAAAAAAGATTTAGAAGTTAATAAAAAAGATTTACCGAATTTAGAATTTAGAAACTCCTTAAAGAAAAAAGCTCTTCTTGCAGGAGCAATAGGGGTAGGATTAATTGGAGCATCAAGTGCAGTAAACGCAGGACTTGTTCTTCGATCAAACGGAGTAAATTACCCAGTTGAAAATTTTATTAGTGTAGCACCATCAATTTCTACAAATCAAGTTGCTTATGCTTCTGCTGCAGGAAGATTAGCAGGATCAGCAAAGTTAACTTGGGATAACACTGCTGGAACACTCACTCTTACTGGTGGAACTTTACAATCCACAATAACAAAAGGGCTAGTAGTGAACTCAGGAATTGGAAGTGCTGTTGCAGATTCATTTAATGCAAAAAGTTCAACAGATCAATACATGATTTATGCAAATGCAGTAAATGGATTTGTAGGAATAGGGACAAATGCTCCAACAAGAAAATTACATATAGTTGATGATGGAATAAGAATACAAACCGCAAAAACTCCCGCCTCAGCAACAGCAACAGGAAATGCTGGAGATATTTGTTGGGATGCAAGTTACGTTTATGTTTGTGTAGCAACAAACACTTGGAAAAGATCAGCAATAGTAACATGGTGAAAATAAATGGCAACTTGGTATGTTAACAAAAGTGGTTGGGATGCAACCAGAGTATTCACTGTTTCAGGAATAACAATTACTCCAACACTTGGAGCAACTTATACTAATAATTCAGTTACATTCACTGTAGTTGGTGCAACAGTTACTGGGAGTGCTCCAACTATTTCTGGATATTTATTTTGTACTGGTAGTGGCGCACCAGCTGCTTCAGGCACATTAACAAAAGCAACTGGGGCAGGAGATGCAACAATTGCATTCTCTGCTTATCAAGCTGGTGGAACAAGTACAACCGCAGCTTATTTGACAATACAAGGTGCGACAACAGTTGCAGCAG
>CAZOCW010000234.1:0-1688 GCA_964578405.1 uncultured archaeon
TGTACTGCATTTCCTGCTCTTTTTGTACTTTGAAGATATTCAAATTCAGTTTCATATTTTCTTCCACATCCACAAATTTTTGGAAGATTACTAGCTAATACGGTGTAACAAACTTCGAAGGCTTTTGCTAGATTTGTTTCTTCCTCGGAATTTAAATTTAAAAATGCGTTTTTCATCTTTTACTATAAAATCTCAAGTTAAAGATGCCTTTTAAACCTTTGTATTAGTGTATCTGAGAAGTAGTAACAAAATCAATTATGCTGCTTTAACTGCAATTTTATCACTTGGAATTGCCGATGCAATTTCGTCTTTTGTGACAGGATAACATAGTTTGTCTTTGATAATTTTTGCAATTTCTTTTATTGCATCTTCTTTGTTCAAATTTCCTGGTGTGATAATTACAATTGGGCTTTTACTTGCGCTAATTGGCATAGCTCTTAATTTTTTCCCTTGAAAATCTAGTGCTAACTCCAGTTTTACTTCCTTATGTTCAATTTTACCACTTACTCCGAATGTTCCTGTTTTCATGTCTTTCTTTTTTGAAACTTGATTGCCTCGAAAGATATCTACACTTGTTTTTTTCTTTCCTCTTTTCCACTCTTGTCCAAAACAAGCAGTAAAGATTGCAACTTCTTCGATTTCATCTTTTGTAGGATTACTAATTATGCAAAAAGGGCTTCCTGGTGCTGAAGTGTGCATTACTACTGAATCTTTTTTAACCGTATTCATAATTTCTTCATTTTGAATTGCGCTTTTTCCACCAATTACCATTTTTCCGCTGCTTGTTATAAACCAGCGATATTTTTCATAAGACTTATTTGTTTCCATAGTTATATTCAATAAAATGAAGTTTTTAAGGCTTTCATTCAAGTTAATTAAACAAACAAATGTTTTTAAACAAAGAACACATTAAAATTTAGAAAAAGATGGTAAAGAAATTATTAATAGGTTTAATTTTAGTAGTATTTAGTTTAAATTTGATAAGTGCTATAGCTCTTTCTATAGATTATCCGCTGGAAGGTCAAAATTACGGGAATAACATTACCAACCTAAATTGGTCAAATTATATTTCAAACGCTTCAAATTGTTGGTTTAAATTAAATGGTGGAGCAAATACCTCTTTTCTTTGTAATGATTATTATTTAACTAATAATATTAATTCTATCGAAGGAAATAATACCTGGATTATTTATGTTAATGACTCCCTAGGTAGTATTTCTTCAACTCAAGTAAGTTTCTGGGTTGACAGTATTTATCCTGCAATAACTATTCTAAATCCTACAACACACACATTAACCTATACTAATGGTGCCTCTTTTAACCTAAGTGGAAGATTAAATGAAACAAATCCAAGTGATTTTAATTTTGGTGAACCAATTAGATTAAGAATCTGGGATCCAACAGATAGTATAAACGGATATGATCAATTATTTTTAGGTCTTAATGGGGCATCCCTATTTGAATATGAAATTAATCCAATGACAAAACAAGGAAATTATACTTATTTATTTACTACTTTTGATACAATGAATCACGAAACCAACGAACAAGGAATAATAATACGAGATACTATTGCACCAAATGTTTTCTTAAATAGTCCTCAAAATGGCGAGAATCTTTCCGGAGTAATTAGTATTGTTTCTTCTGCTAATGATGAACGAAGTGGAATAAATTCTATTTTAATTAAT
>CAZOCW010000235.1:0-1685 GCA_964578405.1 uncultured archaeon
CAAATGTTTTTTTCCAAACCTCTTGCTCAGGAACTGCTTCATCAAACAAATCTCCTGCGTGTAAAATAAAATCAGCATTTTTTGACTTGAAAATACTCAAAGCTTCTTTGAAACGTGCAAAAGCTTCATCAAACCTATCATCAGAACCAAACCCTAAATGAGTATCAGAAAATATTCCTAGAAGCATAACTTAATTTAAGCGAGAATATATTTAAATCAAGAACCTTTCCCCTTTTCTTTGTGCAAGAAATACTATTAGTAACTGGAATACATGATGCTGAAAATGAAGTCACAAAAGACGTTGCAACAAGCCTTACAGCAGAACTGCTAAAACGAGGTTATTCCCCAAGAATAGTCCAAGTTCCGGAGGAATACACCCTATATGGCCAAGCAAGAGAAGCCATTCATAATTTAAAAAAAACAAATATTAGCGAAGCAGGACATACTGGAATGGCATTCTTGAAAAAATTATCTGATGCCAATAGAACTGCATTCATAATTGACTTACACGCCCAAGACACTGGAAAAATTACTAAAAAACCATCAAAAGCAAAAATTAGAAAAATCGAGAATAACTTTTTCCCCCCTTTTGATTTCTACTTGTATGAATATAAATTTTCTAAGTACAGCAATCACCGATGTTTTCAACTTGAATTACCATCAATTAGCAGCACGGCAAAAGAAGAACATATGCAACTCGCAAGAGCTTTAGACCCCCGCTCAGTTAATGAACATGACAAGTCTTATTTTTTCAGAAAAGCAAATCTTTTGAAAACAAGAAGAACAAACATATTAACTCCGCGAAATATACAAAGACTTGCTCATTTAATACACACTGAAATACAAACTGTAAAAGGAAATTTTAGAGCTCCAAGAAAACCAATGTATCAAACAAAAACAAACAGTTTAGGATTAAGCCAGAAAGTTAAACAAGCAAGAGCAAGACTTCGAGTCTAATCAATCAAAAACGGAGCAAATACTTTAACCCCAACTAGATCAGAATCCCTTTGTGCTTCTTTAATTGTTCTTGCTGGAGAAAAGAAAGCTCTTATTCCTTCATGAGAATAATACTCTTTCGCCTTTACGAAGGGGGCAAACTTTAATCGTTGATAAGAATTCCATTCTTCAAGTTCTTTTATGGTATACTCCTCTGAACCCACAACAATCAAACAACACCCAGTTTTCATTAAAAGTAACCCCAATTTCACTAAATCCTTTTTGTCTCGCCTTTAACTCCTGATTGTCTTGTTCTAACAAATACATCATCTGTATTCTTCTCGCACATAAGAAATCCATATCCGTAAATAATGGTTTCATTAATTGCTTCACACTTTCTCCTTCAGGAACTCCATAGATTGGCCAAAAGTTTAAGTAGAAATAATATCGGGGAGGTATGATTATTGTTTTATTTCTAATCAACAAATCGTACTGAGGTAAATAACAATCATCATAATCCCAGATAGCATCTATACCATCTACAATCGCATCTCCACCTTTTTCTATTGCATTCTCAACAATGTATCCTTGTGTGCATCTCATGTATTGTTTATGCCACCACTCTTTATCTATTATGATATTATTCCTTTCAATAAATTCAGCACGACCATCTTTTGACTTATCAATGTCAGAAGACCTAAAATGAAATAAATCCCCCTCTGCAGGAAGATCTCCCATATGAACAACCG
>CAZOCW010000236.1:0-1657 GCA_964578405.1 uncultured archaeon
TTCTTTAATCGGCAATTCAATTTTTGTAACGATTCCTCTTTGAATTTCAGTAGGAGAAAGTTTCTTGGAATTAAAATGAGGAAAGTAGAAAAGAGGAACTTGTTCCTCTTTGATTTTTGGGTCATTGTATTTTTCAAGAGTTAGTTTTCTATCAAAGAAAACTGAACCATATCGTGTAATAATTTTTGGTTCTTCAGTAATCTCTTGGATTGACTTGAAACCAATTCCTTTGAAGCCAATGTAATCTTGACTTTGTTTCGTGCTTTCTCCAATCGTGGTTATTCCTTCAATTCCTTTTGTGCTGAACTCTGCACCAGTGTTAGAAATAGAAAGTATGTTGTCATTGAGTTCAATGAAAATTTCTCCGTCTTGGTCTTTCTCTTTGTTGGCATCACGAACATTTTGTATTAACTCAAAGAAGTATCTGCCTTGATATGCTTGCTGCAAATATTTTTCAGCTTCCGCAATAGCACGAAGTCCTCTCAATGGAGTTCCCTTACTGTCTTCAAATAATTTGTCAGCGGTTTCTTTAAGATTCATATTATATATAATACTTGAATGCAAGTGGTGGTGCTTTAATATCTGTGCTTGCTGTTAATATCTCTCCAATTTTATCTGCAAAGCGGAGAGTAACTGGCACACCATCAGCGTAAATACAAGCGTTATAATTTAATTTTGTTAAAGCCATAATGTCTTTTAGAACTTGTACAATATCTGCTTTTCCTTTGTTAACCTCAATAAAAATAGGATTTGGTACCTCCATTGATAAAGTTGATTCCGTTTTTGGAACGTAGCCCACTGTCCATAAAAACGCACTTTTTTCGTTTATAACAAATGCATTACCCCTCATAATTGGGTAATTCCCTTCTGACTTATATAATTTCAGTGGTTTTGTCTTAGTAATAGTAACACCAACAAGGTTTGTTCCTTTTGGTGTTATCTCCTGAAAAGCTTTCCACTCTTCAATATTGAATCTTGTCTTTGCGTGAATAAATATTTCCTTAGGATATTCACTATTTTGTTCTTTGTATGATTCAAGTGCTTGACTTAATAATGCCTTTGCTTCTTTTTGTTTTAAATGAAACTCCCCTTTTTTGGGATTATACCAAGGTCCAACTTCTCCTTTAAAGACTGTTCCGTCACCATTATCTAAAAACATTTGCGCGGCACAACAAGCATTTTTTGTGTTTTTACTTTTCTCAACTTGTTTGTAAACCAATCCAAGATAGCAGACACCACTTCGGATGTCTGATAGTTTCCAAGGTTTACCACCAGCTTTGTAAAAAGCTGCTGTGGAAATAGTCCAAGCTAAGTGTCCTTCAATTTTGGAGAAATCTCTTTTTGGTGTTCCATACTTATTTGTGAAATCTTTCCAAGCAAGCGTACTTTCTCGTAAAATTTGAGTTGGTATAGTGTGTTCGAGCAATCGAGCTTTTAGTTGGTCATGAAATTGAGCATCATAATTAAATGTTTTGGACTCAATAACCTTCTCTTTAATTTCCTCTTCCACATTCTCAAAAACATCAAGTTGAAATGAAATCTTCTTTGCAGTTGATTTTGATAAAAGCGCCCTTGATTGAACCAGTTCTTTTGGCAAAACTGAATTAGGGCGGCAGTATTTATAGATTTCATCAGGAACGATTACAAACCAAACATC
>CAZOCW010000237.1:0-1651 GCA_964578405.1 uncultured archaeon
TTTTATTTTTCCTTGTTTTGCTTTTTCAACAATTGCATCAGCTAAAGGGTGTTCACTTGATTTTTCTAAACTTGCTGCAATTTCAAGTACTTTATTTTCACTAATTTTTCCAATTGAAATAATATTAGTTACTTCAGGAATTCCCTTTGTAATAGTTCCAGTTTTATCAAAAATTACATACTTTAATTTGTGGGCAGTTTCAAGTGCATCTCCTCCTTTGATTAATATTCCGGCTTTTGCCCCCATTCCAGTTCCAACCATTATTGAAGTTGGGGTTGCTAGGCCAAGTGCACAAGGGCAAGCAATGACTAATACAGCAATACTTGTTAGTAGTGCAAATGAGAGTCCCGTATTAAAGACAAAGTACCACGCCAAGAATGTTGCTATTGCAATTAAGATTACTACTGGAACAAAAATTCCTGAGATTGTGTCTGCGTATCTTTGAATTGGAGCTTTTTTTCCTTGAGCATCATCAATTAGTTTAATTATGTGCGCAAGTGTTGTGTTTTCCCCTACTTTTGTTGCTTTGAACTTAAACGTTCCGTGTTTGTTTATTGTTCCTGCGCTAACATTGTCCCCGATTTTCTTTTCAACAGGGATACTTTCTCCAGTAATCATACTTTCGTCAATTGAAGAGTATCCTTCAATGATTGTTCCATCCACTGCGATTCTTTCGCCGGGTTTAACTAAAATAATATCTCCAACAACAATGTCATCAACAGCAATTTCAACTTCTTTTCCATTTCTAATTATTATTGCATTTTTTGGAGTGAGGTTCATTAATTTCTTGATAGCGTCACTAGTTTTGTTCTTTGCAATTGCTTCTAAGTATTTTCCAAATATTACAAGTGTGATTAGTATTGCACTTGTTTCAAAGTATTGCCCTGCCATTGGATCAAACAAAATGTTATACAAACTCATAACATATGCTGCGCTTGTTCCAACCGCAATTAATGTGTCCATGCTTCCTGTTTTGTTTTTTAGTGCATTCCATGCTCCAATGTAGAATTGTTTTCCTATTATGAATTGCACTGGGGTTGCAAGTACAAATAAGATAAATGGTAAATAGGGTACTTCTATTCCTAGCGGCATTAGTATCATGCCTAAAATAAATGCTGGTAAAGTGAATGCAAGACTTAGAAAAAAAGTATTTCTAATTTGATCTAATTCCTCTTTTTGAAGTTTATTCCTTGCGTAAGGAGTGTTGCGCCGTAGCCGGCATTTTTTACAGTTGAGATTAAATCCGTTTCAGCGATTTTTGTGTCAGCGTAGTCTATTGTTGCTTTTGAGGTTGAAAAATTCACGGTTGAAGATTTAACTCCCTTTGCCTTTTTTGTAACTTTTTCCACGGTTAATGCACAATTTGCGCAGTGCATTCCTTTTACTTGTAGGGTAACTTTTTTCATTTTGCTCACTCTATTTAAGTTGGATTTTGTTATATTTCTTTCTTTATACTTTATTTGAGTTTTGCAGTGTAATCTTTGAAAATATCTGCAGTTAGTATTTGTTGGGTGCTTGTTTTTGTTGAATCAAAAGTTACCTTAAACAAATTCCATTGAGGGGAACTTACCAAAGTTACTCCTGATATTTTCTGTATTTCTGAAATAATTAATGGGGTGTGTCCTGCGCAAGGGATTTGTACTTCTAAATT
>CAZOCW010000238.1:0-1649 GCA_964578405.1 uncultured archaeon
ATTCTTGTGCAATACCTGATATTAATGACAATACAATAAGTGCTGCAAGAAATCTTACGCCATGTTTTACCCATGGTTTTATAGGAGTTGCAGGAGCTGGTTTATCTTTAGTAAAATGAATTGCCACCCATACTACCAATGCAGTTGGAACTCCTGCTAATATAATTGCTGCAACAATTGAGTACATTTCTCCAATGCCTTGTGCTACTCCATTTGGCATGAATATTGCTGATATTGCTGCTAATGCAAATGCGATAATTACTGCGATGTTTTTTTGTTTGATTATAGGTGTTCCTTTTGCCCCATAAAATAATACCCAGAATACAAGTGCAAATACTACGATGAATATTGCGAATTTAGAAGCAGATATTTTATCAGTAACCCAAACAAAACTTCCTAGTTTGAAGATACTATTGATAATAGGAGTAATTAATCTAAATGGGTCTGATATTGCAAATGCATTAGGTATAGCTAAAAGTAATGCTAATCCTGGAATTAATGTTTTGTAGTTCATTTTTTATGTTATAATTATGTTTTTTATATAATGTAAGTATTTAGGCGGCTTCTGCTCTTGTAATTCTTTCTTCAATAATTTCATATTCTTTTTTCTTTTGTATTATACCTTTTAATCTTTCAATAATTGTTTTTACATTTTGTAAGGAATCTTTGATTTGTTTTAATTCAACGCTTTTATCTTTACCGTCATTACTGAAATAACTGGTCACTTCTTGTAATGCAGTATTTATTCCGCTTTCTAAAAGGCCAATGTAATTATTGTCTTCTTTTATTGCTTCTTTTGCACCTTGTAGTGCATCTAGTTCTGCTTGAAGATTTTTGTCAGGTCTTGCTTGCATTTCTTTAACTACTTGCTCAAATAATGCTTTCCATTCAACTCTTTCTTCTCTTTCTTTGTCGATGAAGTCTTTTAGCCATCGCATAATATCGCTTATTCTTTTTTGTAAATCTAGTTCTGCTTTTTTAGCATTATTTTTTCCAAAGAATTTTTTTCTTATTCCTAATATTTCTTGGAAATCTAATGCTATTTGATCTACATCTTGCAAAATTCTGTTTAAATCTTTACCTTCTTGTGATTCATCTTTTGAGATTACTCTTTCAAGCCCGCCTTCAGTTGCTAATCTTTTATTTTGTGCATCCATTGCTTGATTAATTGAATTTGAAGCGTTTGTTCCTGATGCTGAAATTCCAGAAATAGAGTTAGACGCTGTTGCAGATGCGTTTGATCCTGCTCGTCCAACTAAATTAAAAATTCCCATGATAAAGTATATTATTCCAGCTAGTAAAAATCCTGCTGACGTCATTGACAATACACTTGTTATTATGTTTTCTACCATTTTTTATCCTAAATATCCTAGCATACTCATTGCTACTGTTATCATGCTTGCAACTAATAGGCAAAGAGCTCCTTTTACTATTTGTTTACCTGGTGTGCTGTTCCATTTATCTACTCCTTTCCATATCAAGTAAGTTAGAATTCCAGTTGGTAATAGGAAGATTAATGCCCCTGCAATTCCACCATACTGATATCCTGCCATTGTAGTTAAATTTGTTGGCATAAATAAAATGGAGATGAAAGAAATTGCAAATGCTATAACTCCTCTTACTTTTTTATCCATTGAAGGAAGTCCTTT
>CAZOCW010000239.1:0-1640 GCA_964578405.1 uncultured archaeon
AACCGACTGTCTTCCAAATGTTTTATATACGATGTTATTGCCATGTGGTTTATTTTCTCTTTTATTTTAGTTATAGAAATCACTATAAATGTCTCCTAGTTCATCATGAAAACCCCAACCAATTCCGCTGGTATCGTCTACTATTTTTTTTGTACGGTCAGCAAATTTATCTAGGATATTTTCTTTACTCATTAATTTCAAAGCATTTGAATAAACACTTGCAACACTATTATAAAATGGTTCATCTATATCTCCAAATTCATTGGTAAATTCAACTCCTGTTTCAACATAAAAAAGCATTAATTCAGAAAGCAATTCATTCGATGCTTCTAACTTTTTAAAATCGGAAATTGCTTTTTTCCCATCTGAAAGTTTAAATCTATCACCTCGTTTCGGGTAAAATGCTTCATAAACTTTGTCCTTATATTTCAAAAAAAGCTCCTTTTCATTAGGATTTACATAGAAATCCAAAAACTCTTTTACTGACTTATTCTTTTTATATAAGTCCACAATTAATTCAACACGCTTTTCCTTGTCAAGGTTTCTTAGTTCCTTTTTTATATCAGTTAGTCCCATAGTATAAATTCTATTATTCCTGTTCTGTCGGTATATGTTTTTCTTTGCAATAATTTTCAATTTCTGTGTCATTTGCAAAGTAACTGTCACAAAATTCGTCAAGTTCCTTTTCTGCTCCTGAAACATATTTTTCACTTGCTGTCATCAGTTTTTCAGTCTGTTCAATGAACTTTTCAAACTCCTTATTAATCTTACAAAGTTTGTCAATAGTCTTGAAGTCTAAGTCACGATAAGTTGCAGGGAAAAGTATTTTACTTTGATATGGGTTTGCATTAAGTTCTATTATTCCAATTCCGAATGATTGATTAAGCCTTGCCATTTCTTCATTTAAACTGTCGCTAAACTCAATTGCAACTAAATAGCCGTAGTTTGCCCAGCTTGAATTTGATACGGCTTGAAAAAATGCTTTTTTAAGTTCGCTGTCGCTGTTGATTTCCTTCTTTAGTTCGTATGAACTCATTTTGAAGGTGTCAACACGATTTATAGATTTCAAAAAATTCTGGCTGGCTTTCGTCTGCAAGTTCAAGAACTTGATACCCACCATATCAGGATGTGTCCAAATTTGGTTGTTGTCTTTTCCGTTCGATTGTTCGTGAAAAATTGTCTTGGAGTAAGTGCCTGAATTTTTAAGATAACTGCTTAGAAGTTTGTGTAAGTCTCTTTCTTCAAAAGATTTTATTATAGTCGGCTTAGTAACTTTAGTAATCTTCGTTTCAGTTTCACCGCTCAAAATGTCAACACCGATATTTTCCTCATTTTTCGTCAAGTAGTAAGCGTATGTTCCACCTTCTTGTTTTATTCTTTTTACTCTTATATCACCGTTACGGATAAAGTCCCCAAGTAATGCAGAAATTGTAGAAGCAGGTGTTTTTGCTGCCCCAAAGTCGTAATAGTTGTGTTTTACGATATGGTTATAAACGTCCATATAAGTTGTCAGGTCGTTTATCTCGTCAAGGCTTTTTAAAATCGTTTCTTTTATTGTCATTGTCTGTTCGTTTATATGTTACAGTTCGATCGTCCTACCGTTGGCTATAACGAGCCTGTAAACGCAATTTTGCGAATAT
>CAZOCW010000240.1:0-1638 GCA_964578405.1 uncultured archaeon
ACTTTTATGTTCAATGGGAAGAAGGAAAAAAGTTCTTTCCAAAAGCAAAGTACGTTTGAGCAGTATTTGAAAAGTGATTTTGATGAAGATATTTGTATCTGTTGGGACACGACCAAATCAATTTGACAGACTAGTCAAAGAGATGGATTTACTTGCAAAGAATAAAACTTTTCAAGTGTTCATCCAAAATGGAAATTCAGCTTATGAACCAAAATACGCAAAATATTCAAAGTTCCTTAACTACAATGAACAATTAAAAGAAATTAAATCGAGTGATATTATAGTAATGCATGCTGGGGCCGGAACTCTAATTGATGCCCTGTCAAACAACAAAGCAATTATCCTGTTTCCAAGGCTAGAAAAATATGGAGAACACACTAATGACCATCAAATAGAACTTTGCCAAGCAATTAAGAAAAAATACGCAATTCCTTACACACTTAATGAGAAAGAATTACCTGTCCTAATTAAAAATATTAAACCATACTCAAGCAAAACAACACATAAAGAGAGTAAATTACTTAATGAAATTAAAAGTCTTCTTGATTAGTCAAAGTATATTTAACTCAACGCTAAAGTATTTTAGCTTTTGAATTAAACTTATGCCAAAGTTTTACTAAATTAGTTTTAACTAAAAACCATTTCACAATAGAAAAAATCCTATGCTTCAAAACTAGCACTACATAACTACTTGTCCCAAAATACTTTTTTACAACGAGTTCTGTTTCTTTATAGGAAACTTTCCCGGAACTAACTCCACCACTTGTAAAAATAGCAATAATTTCATTTAATTTTTCACTAGCAATTCCTTTTTTTGCAACTCTGCAAAACCAATCAAAATCCGAAGAAGATTTGTAAGTAATTTCAAACGGATTCTCAATAAGTAAACTTCGTTTTACAAAAGTTCCTTGATGAGGGGGCATTGTACCATTTTTTAATTCATTTAAACTAAAATTTCTTGAAACTCTCATTTCTTCTCCTTCAGAGGGATAACTAAACAATACATCCCCAAAAACCAAATCAACTTTTTTTTCAGCAAACACTTTTGCCACATTAGCAAGAACATCTTTTGAATAAAATTTATCATCCGCATTCAAAAAATAAACTACTTCTCCACTAGCTAGTTTAACCCCTTTATTCATTGCATCATAAATTCCTTTATCTTTTCCAGTAGCCCACAAATCAATTCCTTTTTTGGAATACTTTTCTAATAACTTAATTGTGCCATCAGTTGAGGCGCCATCAACTACCACATATTCAATATTAGAATAGGATTGAGAAATAACTGATTTAATTGCATTTTCAATAGAACTAATTCCATTGTAAACCACTGTAACAACAGTTATTTTTGGCAATTTTTGTAAAGAAGATCTTGTTGTTTGCAATACCATAAAAAATAAAGGCTGTTTAAGATTATAAAACCCTTATGGTTCTATAATAATCATGGTTCAGTGCAAAATATGCTCTTCAAAAACCGAGCTTTTGTTCAAACAAAAAATAAGAAATAAGTATACTGGAGAATATTACCATTGTTCAAACTGTGGATTTATTTTTGTCAATAATCCTACTTGGCTTAAAGAAGCATACAAAGAACCAATTAATATCGAAGATACGGGACTAGTCCAAAGAAATATTGAT
>CAZOCW010000241.1:0-916 GCA_964578405.1 uncultured archaeon
CGAGGATTTGTTGTTTGAAATCAACAACCAATTAAAAACTTTAGAGAACCAAGCTAAAAAAGCAGAAAAGTATTTTGAAATCAAAAAAGATTACAAAGACACTGCTATTGAACTTGCGAAGGCCTCTTTAGAAGGTTTTAATATTAGCTATAAGGAGTTAAACGAACAACAAGAAGCAGAAACAGATAAGAAATTTCAATTAGAAGCTGCTATTGCATTGGAAGAAGCTGCTTTAAAACAGGAGCGTGTGGTTTTTATTGAAAAAGAGAAGGGCTTGCAGGCAATGCAGCATCAGTACAACGATAGCTTATCTACACTTAGAACAAAAGAGAACGATAAAAATCTAGCTGCTCAACGTTTAGATTATCTAAATGATAAAGAAGCTTCTTTACAAGAGTTTTTATTAAAAGCAGAGGGGCAATTAAAAACCATTGGCGATTCTATCGAGTACACCAAACTACAAGTAGTAGAGGAAGAAAAAATATACCAAGACTTTAAATCAAGAGTTGATCAATCTCAAACAGCTTTAACTGAAAAAAGAGATTCCTTCGATAGCCAAAGATCTATCTTAGATAATTTACGTCAGTCTTATCAACAAATTCAAAGAAATCAATTTGATGCGGAGAAAAAAGTGGCGGTATCGGATACTTCTATTCAAAACGTACAAAGATCTCATCAACAATTAGAAGAAGAGCAAAATCATAGAGTAGGGCAAATAACAGATATTACTGCTCAATTAGCTACTAAAGAAGCCGATTTAGAAACAAAGAAAGCGCATTTAGAAGCATTACAAATTCAACATGATAATGCAAGAGCAAGTATTTTTGAAACGCAGGAGCAATTAGAAATACTAAGATCAGAACTAGCGGAACAAACTAGAAAATTAGACGCTAAGAAAAACGAATACGATCTATTA
>CAZOCW010000241.1:926-1633 GCA_964578405.1 uncultured archaeon
TAGTTAACGATTTAAAAGAGGGTATGCAAGCCGTGCAATTATTGGATGACAATAAAAAAGGCAAGGCCAACTTCTTCTTATTAGATCAATTAAATGGAGCTTCAGCAAATGCAGCACCAGCTAATACCATTGCCGCTTTATCCGTTATTGAAATAGATAGTAAGTATAGCGCTTTGGCTAATCATTTATTAGGCAATGTTTTTATAGCTGAAAATGAACAAGCCTTATCGGGCGATTATGCTGGAATCATTTTAGAAAAAACAGGTAAGTATGTAAGAGGTAAGTATACATTAACCGGAGGTAGCGTAGGCTTATTTGAAGGAAAGAAAATTGGACGTGCCAAGAACTTAGAAAAGTTATTGGAAGATATTCAAGCGCAAGAAAAAGTAGTCAACGATTTAAAAGCCACTATTCAAACACAGCATAATTCTGTATTACAGTTTAATGAGCTTTTGAAAGAAAATGAAATTCGTGCAACTGAGCAAGCCGTGAATACTTTAATAAATGAAGTATTTGCTAACAAGAACAGATTAGAGAACTTACAATTAGCACAGTCGGCTGCTATTATTAAGTTAAAAGAGTTTGAAGATAAGATTACAGAAGAGCATACTGCTATTGCAGATACAAGAATTGCTTTAGAGGCCTTGAATCTATCTTTACAAGAAACTCAGTCTAATTTAAATGATGTGGAATTGGCTTATCAAGCA
>CAZOCW010000242.1:0-1628 GCA_964578405.1 uncultured archaeon
CGGAGAAGTATTTGTTCTTGATGATGGTACTGAATGTGATATGGACTTTGGTCACTACGAAAGATTTGTTAATGTTACTGCTAAAGGAGAATGGAACTTTACAATGGGGAAAATTTTCAAAACAATTCTTGAAAAAGAAAGAAAAGGAGATTTTTTAGGAAAAACAGTTCAATTTGTTCCGCATGTTACTTATGAAATTAAAGGAAGATTTTATTCAATTGCTAAAGAAGAGAAAGCTGATGTTTTGTTGATTGAAATTGGGGGGACTGTTGGGGATTTAGAAAACAGTTTATACCTTGAAGCAGTAAGACAACTTGCTTGGGAACAAGGAAGAGAAAATGTAATGTTTGTTCATTTATCTTATGTTCCAATTCCTACGGGGGTTCACGAACAAAAATCAAAACCCACTCAATTAAGTGTTAAAACTTTAAATGAAATTGGAATTTGGCCGGATGTAATTGCATGCAGATGTAGCGAATACTTAACTGATAAAATAAAAAATAAAATTGCATTATTTTGTAACGTTGCGGAAGAAGGAGTATTAACTGCAATAGATGTTCCTTCAGTTTATTTAATTCCTGGAGAACTTGAAAAACAAGGATTTAACAAATTCATTGAGAAAAAGCTTCACTTGCACATTAAAGCAGATCATTTTAGTACTTGGAATGGACTTGCACAGAAAATGGTGGATGTTAAATGCAATGGTGAAAAAAATAAACTGCACATAGGAATATGCGGAAAATATACTGCTCTAGGGGATTCTTATGCAAGTGTTGTTGAAGCATTGCATCATTGTTCAGCAAATTTGGATGTTGATGTTTGTGTTTCAATGATTGACACTGAAGAAATAGAACATGGAAAAAAAGTATCTGATTTAGTTAAAGGACTTGATGGAATAATTGTTCCTGGCGGATTTGGTAATAGAGGTTGGGAAGGAAAAATAAAAGTAATTCAATATGCAAGAGAGCATCAAATACCATTCCTTGGGTTATGCCTTGGACTTCAAGCTGCAACAATTGAATATGCAAGAAACGTTTGCGGACTAAAAGATGCAAATTCTACTGAAATGAATCCAAAAGCAACTGATAAAGTAATTACTTTAATGGATGAACAAAGAAATGTTGTTGATATGGGTGGATCAATGAGACTTGGTTCGTATGAAGCAATATTAGAAAAAGGAAGTATTGTTTCAGGGCTTTATGAATCAGATAAAGCTTACGAAAGACACAGACATAGATACGAAGTAAATCCTGCATATCATGCAATTCTAAAAGAAAAAGGATTTGTTCTTTCAGGTATGTCTCCTAATGGAAGACTAGTTGAATTCATTGAATTGCCAAAGGATAAGCATCCTTATTTTGCTGCAACTCAATCACATCCTGAATTAAAATCAAAACTAGAAAAACCAGCTCCGTTATTCTTTGGTTTAATTAAAGCTGCAAAGAAAAAATCTTTGAAAAAGGATTGAAGAAGTTGAGTTAGAAAAAGTGGAGTGATTTGTATGATGGAAGATATGGCAATTGATTATTTTAGAAGCCTTGGAAAAGCAGATAAGAAACGTTTAATCAAAAAAGTATTTGATTCACTTGAAGAGGATGAAAAAGTTGAGATTGCAAAAATGTTGATTG
>CAZOCW010000243.1:0-1622 GCA_964578405.1 uncultured archaeon
AAAAAAAGATTTTTAAATAATTGTTTTTGAAAATCTGTTTTTTTTTTGTCTAATTGCTTGTTTTCAATTCATGTTTGATTATTTTTGTCAGGTGCGGGGATAACATCTAGTATCTTGCTCTAGGGAGAGGTGCTCGAGTGGTTGAAGAGGCACGCCTGGAAAGCGTGTATACCTTTGCGGGTATCGAGGGTTCGAATCCCTCTCTCTCCGCTTTTTTTGTTAAATTTTATTTTGGAAAACAAACGTTAAAAACCTTATTGATTATGCGAAATTTGTTTGTTCTATTGCTTATTCTAGGATTGGCTTCATTCGCCACGAATAATGCAGTATTTGCGCAAGACGCTACCGCAACCGAAAGTACTGAACAAGCTGCTCCAGCTGAAGAGGCTGCTCCAGCTGAAGAAGCTGCACCAGCCGAGGAGGCCGCTCCAGTGGTAGCAGAAGAAACTGTTGCTGAAATTGGTGGTTACCAGTTGCTTAAGAAGTACTTCATCGATGGTGATTGGCGCTTTATGAGTATCATTTTAT
This sequence comes from uncultured archaeon, assembly GCA_964578405.1. Lineage (GTDB taxonomy): Archaea > Iainarchaeota > Iainarchaeia > Iainarchaeales > JAAZKV01 > JAAZKV01. Next base: position 529 of record CAZOCW010000243.1, read on the forward strand.
TCCCTTTAATTTTGGGATTGGCATTTTGTATTGAGCGTGTAATCACGTTGAATATTGCATCTGTCAATACAGACAAATTATTAGGTAGAATTAATGAGAAGTTAAAAGGAGGTGATGTTAATGGTGCTATGGATGTGTGTAAAGCAACTCCTGGACCTACAGCAAGTATCCTTTACGAAGGTCTTAAGAACAGGGATAATGGTCCTGAAGGCGTTGAGAAATCTGTAGTTGCTTATGGAAGTGTTCAAATGGGTCTTCTTGAGAGTGGTCTTATCTGGATTTCATTATTTATCGCTCTTGCACCGATGTTAGGATTCCTAGGTATGGTAATTGGTATGGTGCAGGCATTTGACCGTATTGAGGAAGTTGGTGACCTATCTCCTTCTGTCGTTGCAGGTGGTATCAAGGTAGCACTTTTAACTACGGTTTTTGGTCTTGTTGTAGCCATTATTCTTCAAATTTTTTATAACTATATCGTTTCTAAAATAGATGGTATCGTTAATAAAATGGAAGATGCTTCTATTGGTTTATTGGATATCATGACCGAAAACAATATTTTCAAAAAATAATTAATCCCCACCTTATGTATAAATTTCTAGCCAAAAACGGACAGGCTTTGGCCTTTGGTGTGGGAACTCTGATTACGGTGATTTTCTTTGCTATCGCAGCAGGAGGATTAGAGGAATTCTCAGCCCTTCCAATTGAAGAACAACGTAAGACTAATATTTTTGATTTTGGATTGATAGCTTCTCTGGGCCTCACTGTACTATCAGTGGTATTACTTGTAGTATTTGGTATTTTCCAGGTTGTAACAAATTTCAAAGAATCATTATTAGGCCTTGTTGCATTATTAGTGTTAGCAGGCATCTATTTCGTGTCAATGGCTATGGCTTCAGGTGAAGTTACAGGTATAATGGCAGCAACAGTGGAAAAAGTTGGTGGAGTTTCTCCAGCAGCACTAAAATTCATTGATGGTTCCATAACTACTTCCTTAATTATCTCCGTCGTATCCGTCCTCGCTCTCGTTCTTAGTGAAATTCGTAACTCCTTCAAATAGTTTAGTCCATGGCAAAAAAGAATTCCAGAGATAGAAT
>CAZOCW010000244.1:0-1615 GCA_964578405.1 uncultured archaeon
ATATAGTTATGGGTATTCGCCAACTCTTTTGCAATGCATTCATTATTACTTTCGCAAAGTTTGATTTTATTCCCGAGCAATTTTACTGTGTCATAAATTATTGCTGATTCTACAGTTGGTTCTTTGTTGTACTTTTCCTTAAATTTTGTAGTAAACTCTTTTGCTTGTACAGTTTTTATGGTTGCATCAAATTCATGCCCTGCAGTGAATGGTTGTATTTTATTCCCTATTCCATTTGCAGTTACCTCTGGCCAATTTGCATTTATTAAGAAAGTTGGCAAAATCACATTTGTTTCTTCAAGTGATTTTAGTATTGCTCCAGCGTTTTTTGGGAATCCCGCAAAAACAATATTGTTTGCTCCGCTTTCTTTTATTTTTAGCACAATTGTTTTGAAGTCAGTTGTAGCCGGATCAAAACTTTCCACAAGCATTGGGTTAAGTGTTGTTTTTACTTTTTTTGCGAAAGCTTCTCCTTGATCAGTTTGGAAGTAAACTAAAGCAGTTTTTGTTAATCGCTTTTCTTTTACTCCGTTAGTTAGTGTGTTCGCCCATTCAGTTACATCTGCGTGATCTTTGAAAAAATATTTATCTTGTGGGGCAAGCCCTGCTGAAATTGATCCTCCGATTAATAAGATAATGTTCTTGTCTTTTAGTAATGGTAGTAATGGGGTTGTTGTGGGAGTCATTGTTGAAATAATTATTTTTGGTTTTTGGGTTAACACTTTTTGAAGAGCACTAACAGCTACTTTTGGGTCACTTTGGTTATCTTCATAATTTGCAATTAAAGAAAATGTTCCTTTGTTTTCTTTATTTATTTCATCAATTGCAAGATCGATGCCTTGTTTTTGTGCTTCTCCGTACATGGAGTTAATTCCGGTTAATGGAAGTATTGCATTAATTGTTACGTTTTCATTTCCTTGGCTTGCAGTGAATAATCCTGTTGTTTGTATTCCTGCGTTTAGGATTATTGCAAGTACAAATATTGTTGCAATTCCAAGTAAAATATTTTTATTCATTTAATCACCTTAAAAAATTACTCGGTCTCGGTGCTACTTAAACAAAGGTTACCCTTAAGGGGGATACTAAGGAAGTATTTTATAGTAGAAAATGGGTATTATTTCATGAATTCAGCTTTGCTAGAGAAAATTGGTCTTTCTAAAGGGGAAATTAAGGTATTTTTAGCACTTAATCGCTTAGGGGAATCAACCGTTGGAAAAATTGTTTCAGAAAGTGAAGTGTCAAAGTCAAAGGTTTATGATATTTTAGAAAAACTAATCCGAAAAGGGTTGGCGGGATATATTGTTAGAGAGGATACAAAATACTTTTTTATTAACAATCCTCACACGCTGTTAGATTTTGTGGTGGATAAGGAAAATCAAATAAAAAAAGTTAAAAGTGATGTAGAAAATTTATTGCCTCAACTTGAAGCTCAGCGTGCAGCATTTTCAGCTTCTAGATTTGCAGAAATTTATGAAGGGTATAATGGACTAAAAGCAATTCGAATGGAACTTCTTGAGTCCATGCTTTCTGGAGAAGAGTTGTTAGTTTTGGGTGCTCCGCGTATTGCAAATGAAAAAATGGAAGGGTGGCTACTTGATTTTCATAAAGTAAGAGT
>CAZOCW010000245.1:0-1601 GCA_964578405.1 uncultured archaeon
GATATGGAAAAAAGAGGAATACTTAATTCTATTTCAGTTGATCTTAACTACAAGGTTTTAGGTTATGAAAATCCAATTTATGTTCAAATGCGTTGTGAAACATCAAAAACAAAAGATGTTGTAAAAAAGTTACAAGGAATGGATTTTGTTTTAGAACTATATCAAGTACTTGGGGAGTATAATTTAATTTGCAAATTAATTGTTCCAAATCTTGAGAGTGCTGAAAAATTCATTAATCAATTTGGTTTGATAGATGGAGTAATTGACATTAAGACCATGGTTGTACTTTCTGAACTTAAGAAAACAAAATCCTTGCCAAGTTCAACTTTGCAAAATAAGATTTAGTTTGTTTGATCATTATGGATATGTTTGAAAGATTTTATTTTTTTGTTCTTGGAGTAGTATTAATCCTTGGGGCAATTTTATCCCTTGAATTAATTCCTCTTGAGTTCTTAAAAAATAATTTTCTAACACATGGATTAATTCCTACTTGGCTTGCATATTTTATGATTTTCTTCGGGATATTCTTCATGATATTTGCGATTAGAGGAAAATTTATTGGCCATTTATTTGAACCAAAGCCAAAAAGGCATTCTCCACTTGATTAATTTTATATTTTGTCGTAATCCTACGGCGCCTTTTTAACTTTTTTCTTTAGTTTGCTATCTAATATGGACCTAATTGTTTCAGAGAAAGCTATTGCTGGAGAAAATATTGCTCAGCTATTGGCAGATGGCGGGGTAAAGACTAAATTTGTCTCTGGGGCAAAAGTGTTTGAGTTTAATTGGAAAGGGCAAGAAATAATGCTTGTTCCTTTGCGTGGGCATATTAGTGATGTGGAGTATCCTAAACAGTATGCAAATTGGAGGGGGGTGGATGTTAGAGATTTAATTAATCCTAATATTATTGTTTATTCTGAAAAAGAGTTTCAAATTATTAATGCAATTAAGGAACTTGCTCCAAGTGCACAAACAATTATTGTTGCAACAGATGCTGATAGAGAAGGGGAAGCCATTGGGCTTGAAGCAATTACTTATGCTCAAAGCACTAACAAAACTATTGGGGTAAAAAGAGCTTATTTTTCTGCAATTGCAAAAGCAGATATTGATAAATCCTTTAATTCTTTAGAAAAATTTGATTATAATTTTGCTTACTCCGCAAATGCAAGAAGAGAACTTGATTTAGTTTGGGGGGCAGTACTAACTAGATTTCTTTCAATTGTTTCTGGGCAAATTGGAAAAGATTTTTTGAGTGTTGGTAGAGTTCAAACGCCTACTCTTGCTTTAGTTGTTGATCGTGAAAAAGAAAGACTTGCTTTTGAAAGTAAAAAATATTGGGAAATTGTTGCACATTGTGAAAAGGACTTAAAATTATTTGATGCAATGCATCAAGAAGAAAAATTTTGGGAAAAAGAGAAAGCATTAATTGTGTTTAACAAGCAACCAAAAAAAGCAATTGTAAAAAAAGTGGATAAGAAAACTAGAATTCTAAAAAAACCAGTTCCATTTAACACTACTGAGTTTTTGCGTGCTGCAACAGGAATTGGTTTTGCTGCCGGGAGAGCACTGGATGTTGCAGAGCACTTATATCAAAAAGGATAT
>CAZOCW010000246.1:0-1593 GCA_964578405.1 uncultured archaeon
CAAGCTCACATTGAAAGCGTTGGATGTGAATAGCGGTTTTGTAATTGCCGCAACAATGAAAGACATACCTATTTCAGGGGATTTGGGAACATTATTAGGTATTACTGTGGGTAATAGTGATAATAACACAAATAAGGGATTTAATAATCGCCCTTTAAATTCAAATGAGAGCTATAATAATCCAGAGACTGTAAACGAAAATTGTAACGCTAAAAATACTGGAGATTATTGTATCCTGAATAGCACTAAATCAGGAAAAGTCTTCAGATTGTATCTTCAGGAGAAATCAAAAACAAGCTTTAATATGAATGTGTTGGGTCCCCTTGCTGGAAAGCAATTTGAGGATATTAGTATATTACCAGGTGAGACTCAATGTGTTTATAATTGGGAAGCACGCTCTTATCAATTTGAAATTTGGGGAAAAAATTCAAGGAATGAGACTATTGTGCTTAGAAGCTCTAATATTTTAATAGAAAAATGCAAATCAAAAACATTTGTAATAAAATAGATATGAATGAATTACGCCACCATAACAAATTGCAGCAGCAGTATGGGATTGCGGACAGGAAAGAAGCCCGCAATCCCCTGCTGCTACACTCAACCGTTATATGCGATTTTAAGTGTACCTACAAGGTAATTGGACAACTAACTAATAAACTGCAATATGGAAAAAATGTACTTAAGACTACTAATTTTGATTTCTTTAATTATAGTTTTATCAAGCTGCAATGGCAGAGTTGACAAAAATCTTGGAGTTAAGTTCGTTGATGAAGCAAAACTATATTCAGAAAAATTCAAAAAGGAAGTAATTAATGGAAAGTATCATTTCCCAAATGGCGTGCCAGTTTTAATACTTACCGTGGATAGCATCGCCATTTCGGAAATCGGATTTTATGCTAGTACCGTCTTGGAGAATTCCTCAAAATGGATAGAGTCCAAAAAAGAAAGAAAAAATTGTGTTTTACTCATTGTTTCAAAAAATCCAAAGCTCATTCAAATGAGGTTTGGCGAAAATGTTTTACTAGAAGCATATAAATATGGATTATCTGCGGGAAATAAATATCGAACATATCAAGAAAGTTTTATATCAAAGGATTATGAATCGGGTTTAAATGAAGTACTAAAAAACTTAGAAATTGAACTTCCGCAAGCACTTGACATATCCTGGATAATGAAACTTCAAAAACCAGGAGCCAAAATGGCCTTTAAAGAAATGTCAGATCTGTCTATGCCTTCTGACGGAGCATATACAAACAAGATTTTTAAGCCATATTGCAGATTGATTAACACAATGAGCCTATTCTCTTCTCCTTTTTTTCTCGTATTAATCAACGCCTTACTACTATTGCTCATTGTAAAAGTAGGCAAATTTATTATTATAAGATTATTTGGAACAAGGAGTCTTAAAAAAGTAACTGCTATGCTACTTATAATATGGGGCATTATTTCTTCTGTATTTTTCAGTATCCCTTTTTGGGGTTCATTTGTTTTTCTTAGCAGCATGAGAATTGAAGATTCTTTGTTTGCGCAATATTTGCAAATACCATTACTAAATATCTCGAATAATTCTTTTTGGTTTAACTCTTACATTCA
>CAZOCW010000247.1:0-1584 GCA_964578405.1 uncultured archaeon
CATATTCTTGATATTCTAAAGTTTGGAGCCTTTTTTGTACTATGTCAAATAGGGTTGTTCTTAATTTGAGGCCTTGTGGTTTAAGAATAAAAAATCCATGTAGTGGATAAGTGTAATCCGCAAGATTAGCATTTGTGATAATAGTTTTATAATCCTTAAAATCCATGTTTAACTTTTGTTAGCAAAGTATTTAATTATGTGCTTTAATAATTAATTTAAGGGGTACCTATGATAGTAAATAAGAACGAAGTTGAGTATGCAAAATGGTGGAATCAATTAATTCAAGATGGTGCCCTTGTTGATATTAGGTATAGTGTGAAAGGACTTTTTGTTTGGATGCCTTATGGTTTTTCAGCAATGAAAATAATTAAGGGTCGATGGGATCAATTATTTAAAGAACAAAATATTTCGGAGATGTATTTCCCTTTATTAGTTCCTGAAGAGTATGCTGTAAAAAATGCTAGTTGGTGGGAGTCTTTTAAGGAACAGGCATTTTATGTTGGTGGATACTTTGACAAAGAAAGAAAGAATTTTTTAAGACCAACTGGGGAACCAGCAATGTATCCCATGTTTAGTTTATGGATTAGAAGTCATAGAGATCTTCCATTTAGAATATATGAAACAGTGAGTTCTTTTAGAAATGAAACAAAATCTACTAAAGTTTTCGTTAGAGATGTAGAAATTGGCCCTTGGTATGAAATACATACTTGCCATGCTACACAAGAAGAGGCTGAAAAAGAAATAGAGTTAGCTATTGAAATGAATGAAAAAATATTTAAGGATCTGGCAATTTTTCCAATGAAAGTAAGAAAACCTCAAATGGATTGTTTTCCAGGAAGTGTGGGGGCTGTTGAATTTTATACATTAATGAATGATAAGGTTGTTGAAAATGGAAGTTGTAATAATCTTGGTCAGGCATATGCAAAAGCTTTTGATATTCAATTTATTGATTCTGATCAACAGAAAAAACCAGTTTGGCAGACTTGTACGGGAAATGGGGAAAGATTTCTTTCTGCAGTAATATCAAATCATGGTGATGAAAAAGGAATAGTTTTTCCTCCAAGTGTTGCTCCAATAAAAGTAGCTTGGCTTTTAATAAAATTAAAACAAGAGGATCCAACTATTAGTGCTTTGATTGAAAATGCTGGTGTTGAAAAAGATAGAGTAAAAATATATTCCACTGATGATGTGAAAGGAATCGGTGAACTTAGATACACTACAGAAAAAATGGGTGTTCCACTAAGAATTGAAATGGGGCCTAATGAGCTTTCTTCAAAAACATGTACTTTATGTTGGAGAAATGGGATAAAAGAGAAATGCAATTTAGATAATTTAAATGAAAGTATTAAGTTAGGATTGGAAAAAATGCAAACTAAATTATTTGAAGATACTAAGAAGGAACTTGAATCAAGAATTTGTGAATGTAACACAATTGAAGAAGCTAAAAAAGCGCAAATAGCTGAAATTGGTTGGTGTGGAAAACAAGAATGTGCGGATTGGATAAAACACGATACTGGTAAAGATCTAATTGGTATGACTCTTGTAAAAAAAGAAAGAAAATGCATAAGGTGCGGGGAGTTAGGG
>CAZOCW010000248.1:0-1575 GCA_964578405.1 uncultured archaeon
ATCGAAGGCAAAACACTTGCTGAATTTTCTTTAGAAACCTTCTTTGGGAGCGCAATCATCATCCCACTTAATTCATTTAACAAATATGTTAAAAAAATAAAGAAGAAGGATATTGTTTTACTTTACACAGGACACTCAAAAAAAGCATTTAGTGAAAAATATTTTGAAGATACGCCCGAAATAGAAATTGAAATTGCTAAAACTTTAGTAAAAAAGAAAGTAAAAATAGTTGGAATGGATTTCTCTTCACCAGACAAAGCACCTTGGCAACTACATAACTTATTTTTGGGAAATAATATTTTGATTTTAGAAAATCTAATAAATTTAGATAAACTAGTTGGAAAAAGAGTAGAGCTATCAATACTGCCATTAAATATTGAAAATGCTGATGGGGCTCCTTGCAGGGTAATTGCAAAATTATGAAAACAATAATTGTACTAAAGAGTTCTTAAACAAAAATATATCTAATTCTACTGGTGAGCACATGAAAGTTTTGGTTACTGGTGGTTGCGGATTTATTGGATCTCATATAGTGGACAAATTACTTGATAAAAAGTATGAAGTTGTTGTACTTGATAATTTAAGTACCGGAAAAAAAGAGAGACTAAACAAAAAAGCCAAATTAATTTTTGCTGATATCACTAATGCAAACGATACTAATACCGTGTTCCAAAAAGAAAAACCTGAAATAGTAATTCATACTGCGGCCCAAGTAATGCTACGAAAATCAATTGATGAACCAATTTTTGATGCAATGACAAATATTATTGGAACAATAAATATTCTTGAAGCATGCAAAAATAATAATGTGAAAAAAATAATTTACACTTCTACTGGCGGAGCTAGATATGGTAATCCGGAGTATTTACCTGTAGATGAAGAACACAAAATAAATCCAAGCGCACCTTATGGAATTTCAAAACACACTGCAGAACACTATGTTAAAGTTTACAATGAACTATTTGGACTCGATTACCTAATATTCTGCTTTGGAAATGTATACGGGCCAAGAGATGACCCTAAATGCAAAAGAGTTACTGCAATTTTTTCTGATCAAATAATTAAAGGAGAACAGCCAGTTATTTTTGGGGATGGAGAACAAACAAGAGATTTTATTTATGTTCTCGATCTTGCTGAATTCATTTCTAGTTCCATTGAAAAGAAACCCGAACACAAGTTGTTTAACTTGGCAAATGGGGAACAAGTTAGTGTGAATTATATCTTTGAAGAACTAAAGAAAATATCGGGATATACCGGAGAAGCAAAGCACATTGAAGCAGTTAAGGGAGAGGTAAGAGATATTGTTCTTGATACTAAACTTGCTCAAAAAGAACTTAACTGGAAGCCAAAAACCTCTATGAAAGAAGGGCTAAAAGAAACTTTTGAGTGGCTGAATAAGAATAGAACTTAAACAAGTGCAATACAACCTGTTCAAATTGTTACACTAAAAAACCAATAATACTTAATAAACAACAAAGCACAATATATTGTATGAAACAAGCAAGTGAGTGTATTCCTAATTAATAGTTCTTTTTCTGACTCGCTTAGCTCTGCAAATACAATTTTACTAAAAGT
>CAZOCW010000249.1:0-1571 GCA_964578405.1 uncultured archaeon
AATAACAACCCGTTCCCAACCAGAACAAGAACAAGCATTAAGCAAATTACAAAAGGGCTTCAGAACCAAGACCCTGACATAACTTATTACATCAACCAGCTAACGTCTGTATTTTCAAAATTTCAGTCCTAAAATTTGTTTTGTTAAACATACGAAACAAAAAAGCTTTTAATCACTTAAACATCAAACTGTAATGAAAGATATTCTTGTTATGCTGTTTCTACCTAAACTGCAAGAGTATGCGCTTAGGTGACTCCTCATTAGAAGTTTTGCTATTTTGCGCTAATTCACTAGAACGGATTTTGGAAATCAGAAAAGCTTTAATATCCAGCTCTTAAAAACAAATAACTTTTTTGTTTTTGATTTTTACACTAGAATTTCTATTTAAAAACTTACTAAGAAAAAAGGCCCTTTTTCAAGGGCCTCAAGATTAGATCTTAATATATGATTCGCCACCTGGCTTCTGGAATTCTGACCCACCTGGTCTAGCTCCTGGAGCACCTGGAGTTGGAAGTTTTGGACCATCTCTATCTTTATCGAATCTACCTTCGATAATTTTTTGAGCAATCCCTCTCCATTTTTCAACAGCTTCTACAAAAACTGGCGCAAATCTTCTTAGCGCCGCAGCATCTGCACTTCCCATTTCAAGTACACAGTGCATCAAGATTAGCTCTTCTTTTGTAGCAACTCCTACACCACCGCCAGCCATGTGACCGCCAAGCATAGAACCTTCAAGGAGTGTTTCATAAAGTTGCAGACGAGTTTTTGCATCGCCTGGAAGTCCATCAAGAATTGGTGAGTATAGGTACAATCTATCAGAATTTGGCTCATATGTTAAATGAAGTGAAAAAGTATTATCTATACCTAATATACAAGTATGATTCTCATCAAAGGCTAACCCCTCTAGATTCAACTCTTTACCAAATTCTCTTAAGTTTTCTTCGGCATTTTCGCGAGACATTCGTCCTCCCTTATGCAATTTTCTTTTCCTCCCTAACAAGTTCAATACCCACTAGAGACGTGTTTTTCTTAACTTTAGAATGAGCAATTTTACAAAAAGAAAGCAATTTTTTTCTATGTTTTTTCACATTTATTCATTAGATTGAGCTTATGAAGAGGAATTTAGAACTAAGCCATCCGCTAGGAGTTATTAAGATTGGATCAAAGATTCGGTTTTATTTCTATTCTTCTACAGCTAAAGTAGTTACACTTTATCTCTACGCACCACAAAAACCTTTGCCCATTCTTATTCAACCGCTTAAAAAACTTGAGAACTGTCTTTTTTGTTTAGAAATAGATGCACCCCCAGCAGATTACCTGTACATATATGATGTGGATGGCCACAAAGTTTTAGACCCCTATGCAAAAGCGCTTTCAACATCAAATCATTTCGGAGAAAAATCTAGGGAAGTTAAATGTCAGTTTACCTTTGACCACAAATTTAATTGGTGGGGAAGCAAAAAACCAAAACTTACTAAAGATGAATTAGTTATTTACGAACTTCAATTAAGAAGTTTCACAAAACATAAAAGCAGCAACACCGAGTATCCAGGAACTTACTTAGCAGTTAT
>CAZOCW010000250.1:0-1563 GCA_964578405.1 uncultured archaeon
GATGTAATTCAAATGACATAATTTTATTTATTAGATTAATTCCCCTCAAACGCCTGTTTTAAAATGCTTTGCTTTTTCATCCCTATTGTCTGAACTGTGATTAATGTGATTAAAATGAAATTCATGATTTCTTTTTATAACCAACCGACGGTTCAGCAGCAATTCCAATTTCATGACCATCAAATGCATCATCTGAATCATGGTTCAGACTTACTAATTTCCCCTCAAACGCCTGTTTCAAAATACTTTGCCTTAATGATTCTGCTTGCAGCAAACTTTGGCTGATGGTTTCTTCTATTTTATCGCAAACAGTGAGTTTGCTTTCTAATTCATCAACAATGAGTTGTTGTTCTGATAAAGAAGGAATTGGTATTTCAATTTCTCTTAAAATATTTGTAGGAATTTGTGGTTGCGCTGTTCCCGATTGTTTTTCTTTTAACTGAAAAATGAAATTTGGAGAGGTAATAAATTTCATTAAGAAATAATTACTTAAACCTTCTTCAACTATTCTTAGTATCAACATCCCTGAGTTGATTCTGATGTTTTTAAAAGGAATATTCTCGTTATATAAAGCAACGTTTCCGAGTGTACCTCTTGTTGTAATAACGACATCATTTAATTGCAGTTTTCCACCCCTTAATTTGGCATCTTTCTCTTTTGTAATAAACATTTTTTCTTCAAAAAGAAACCTATCAACTCTAACATTTTTTGTGGATAGAAATAAACAATATTCTTCATCAAAAAAATCCTTCTTATTGGGATAATTTGGACCTCTATCCCCATCTATTGTCTTCAATACATTTCCTAATTTTTCAATCTTCCATCCCTTTCGTAATTCCCAATCTTTTACATTTTTGTTAGTGAGTTTTCCTTCAAATGCCCATTTTAATAAGCTCTGCCGGTAAACTTTTAATTGCTGTTGTACAATTAAAAGTTGTTGTTTGCCATTCTCCAAATCACTGAGAAGTTCTTCTATTTTGGAGACTATGGCTTTCTGTTCAGGGAGAGGAGGAAGTGGAAGCTCTATTTGGTCAATTCTATATAATGACAATTTGGGTTGTGTAGTAGTTTTAGTAAATTTATTAATTTGAGATAGTCCATTAATTGAAGATAGAAAAAGAGAAATGTATTTATTATCGCAATCTCTTAACTCGGTTATTTTTGCTGCATTTTCAGTTAGATTAGCACCATCTAAAAAATCCGGAACTGTGCCTGTTAATCCAATTGTTCCAGCAATTGAAATGTAAATATCATTTTTAGAAATAGTATAGTTTTTGATTTCCCTTTGGGTATTTTCTTTTAGGTATTTTAGTTTATCTGTGTTTATTGTTTGATTATTAAAATCAGTAACACGTATATATGGAAAACTTGTTACCACTTCTGAATATGATTCTCCTTTAGGTAACCTTTTTCCCCCTTTAACTTTTGCAACTTCACCTAACTTCTTTAACTGCCAATGTTTTGGTATATTATTTTTAAATTCACCCATTATGCTACCAATACCTCATTCAATTCATTAATAATGTCCTCTGTCTGTTCTCCAAAAAGCTGCCACATTCTGCC
>CAZOCW010000251.1:0-1562 GCA_964578405.1 uncultured archaeon
AAACTGATAAATTGCTTTTGGTGCAGCTGAAATTGCATCAATTAAATTTTGATAAACTAATACTGCGCTTTCTGTTTCTTTTTCTCCCTTTGCAACAAGATTTTTTTCTGTATCTTTTTGTTCTGAAAGTAATTTTGTATATTTTGCAGTAGCTTCTTCTTTCTCTTTAGCTAGTTTTGCAATAATTTCTGGCTCTTCTGTTTTTAGTGGAGTGATTTTACTTCCATCTAAGCTGTAGCCGTCTTCTATAGTTTTTTTTAATGTACTTGCGTAAGCCAGTGAATTTAATTTTACAAATCCTCGTACAAAAGTTCCCTTTTCACCTAGTTCTACGCCAAGGTGATATCTGCTAGCTGCATTATTATCCATATTATCGATAATTGTTTTTAGCACACTTTTCTGCGTTTCTGCAGATGATGAATATGCTGCTGGTTTAGTTGTAAATTGATAAATTACTGGATATAATTTTTCATCTTCACTCATTACAGTACTTTCTTGTAAAGTCTCTTGTACTGGTGTAGTTTCAGGCACAACAATTTGTCTTGTAGTGTCAGCATCTTGTGTATTTTGTGTTCTTTTTCCAAATAATATTTCTGTTAGTGTTTTCATTTTTGTTTCCTCTTTTTTCCTTTTTTATTTTGTTTTTTTATCGTAATTTAGAGCTTGTTTTTCAAGTTCTTACTATGTAGTAGAGACCTTTGTATATATAGAACTATGTCTTATAATTTATACTAAATCACTATGCTATAGTATTATTTTAGTGAATTTTACTAATTTAAGAGTAAATTATCACTAAACTCTATTATCATATTTCAATGTTTTTAGATTATTTTTAATAAAAAAAGTAAAAAAATTAATTTTCAGATATCTCTATCTTAAAACAACAATTGTTCTTTGTTGCTCAATACTTTTTTTGCGTGCTTCAGCTTCAAGTTGAGTATATTTTTGATCTAGTGCTTTCAGTGTTTCATATTCAGATTGTGTAACAGTAAATGGTTTATCTGAACTTTTGTAGTGATTGTTCTCAACTTTTTCTATAATTTTATACATTTCTAAAATAGGTTTTTCCGCTTCTGCTCTTTGCTCGCATAGTTTTTCTATTTGAGGGTCATATTTTGCCACAATTGCTTCTATTTTTTTCTGCAAAGTTCCAGGAAATAATGCAGATGGATTTTTTGCAATTGCTGTTGCTATTCCTTTCTTCCGTGATCCACTTAAGTTTTCATCTCCTATACTCATACTAAATATTGGCATATCTGCATCATATTCTCTAAGTTTATCAGTTAATCTTCTATTAGCAGGTACTCCATTTCGTCTATATTTTATTTCAGTTTCCTGAATTTCAACTTCTCTTTCGTTTACAATATTTTTAATTTGATCTTGCAATCTAAATATTTCTGCATACTCAGTTGGAAATACTTTTTGTGTAAGTTCTTCCTCTTCAAAATACAAATTTAAACTTCGTAATTCATCTATTTGTTTTTGTGTTATTGTTTCTATTGTCATATTGTTCATCTCCTTTTTTATTGTGTTTGTGTAGTAGCAGTTTCACTTTCTGCTTT
>CAZOCW010000252.1:0-1562 GCA_964578405.1 uncultured archaeon
CTATCATACACTACACTTATTTCCTGTTCATTAAGTCCAGCCCTAAGATCAGCCTCAATTAATACGCTAGGAAAAGAATATTCTTTATGAAGAGAAGACAAGGTAAATACAACACTAGCAATAGTATCCGCAAGTTCTTTAAGTGATGAATTTGATTTAGAAATAAATTCAACTCTTAAAGGTTTATCAAATAAAGAGCACTTTAAATAAAAAACAAAAATGCTTTTTGCCCACTCTGGCGAATAATCTTTTAAAATCACATGACTAGAAACATTATCAGTATAAGGAAAAGCAAAAGTTCTCTCCCCCTCTACTAAATAATAATCAAGCAAAGAAGCATCACATGCATTGTCAAGTAATTTTGATTCAATTTTTGATTTACTATTTGGCAAAATTTCTTCTTGTAAAATTTGTCTAAATCTTGTTCCTCGCGAATCCTCAACACACCCAACTAAAGTGGTTGAATTTATTCTTGCAATTTCATACAATTTTTCAAATAAGTTAACTATTGAAAAATAATCCTCATTAATTCCTGAATCTTTCCTTGGCTTATCCTGATACTGAGGAACTAAAGACCCATCAATAAACAAATATTTTGGTTTATACTTTATTATTATTTGAATTGCACACTTAACTTCCTCTTCTAAACGAATAAGTGAAACACTTTGAGCCTCTTCATCTTTCTCAAGACCGCTTTTGAGAAGAATCGGTTGAGGAAAAGAAAAAGGAGCAGGAAAGTAATCTGATTTAATTAAAGTTCCTTTGTTATAAGAAAAAATTGCGCCAATTGTTTTAATTAAAACCAAATCAATAAAAGATAATTTTTTTGAAACAAATCCTGAATCAACCCCTGCTACGGAAAAATCCAATTCTTCTTTTTTTACTAAAATAGTAATCGGTTCAAGTTTGTTGGGAGACTCGATTACTTTTAACGGAGCAAGAACTTGCAAAATTCTTTCATTAAATGAGTGCCTTTCCTCTATTGCAAGAACTGCATTTTTGAAAAACTCATCAAAGGCCACTTTTTCACACTTCCAAAATAATTAGAGTTCAAGCATATTTAAAGCTACTTTGAGCAAATTGCCGGGCAAAAGATGAAAACTAAGGTTTAAAGAGAGCCCGATAAAGGGGGCACAAAAAAGCAAGTTTTATAAACAAAACACGCTTTTAGTTGTTCGGATTAAGTTAATCCCAACAGCAAGCGAAAGGTGTTTTTTATGAAAGCAAAATTTGAAGTACGAACAATAAAAAGTTCTTGGAAACCTCCATTCAAGAAAGATATAACTGATGAAATTTTTGAAGCAGGCGAAGGAGAAGCATTTGACAAAATCCAAGCAAATGGAAATACAGATGTTGTTTACACAGTAATGAGAGTTGCTGGGGACAGAGCAGTAGTAAAATATTCAAGATTCTTTACTCTAAAAGGCCCTAATCCAGGAGATAAGCAAATAATTCTTGAAAAAGACAAACCCGTTGAAATGACCTATATGTGGGGAGAAGACGGAATGACTAAGAAAATAACTTATAAAGGATAAAAACTATTTTTAGCACTTGAGGAGAAT
>CAZOCW010000253.1:0-1542 GCA_964578405.1 uncultured archaeon
AGGGGAAAGAAATTATTGCTAATGGAGGAATTGACTCCAAGGAGAAAGTGGAACTAGTAAAAAGAATGGGTGCAAGCGGAGTTATGATTGGGCGAGCAGCAATGTATAATCCTGCAATTTTTGATTTATTAAAAGGAAAAAAAGTTCCAAACAAAGAAATAATAAAACAGGAATATTTGAATCTAACTGAGAAATACAACTCTCCAGCAAAGTACAAAGAAAATTTACTCAATCTTTGGAAATAAAATTCAGCTTTAAAAAAATTTATCTTCTTAAAACAAACTTTTGCAAAGCATAACCAGTCATATCTCCAAAGCCTATTGCACCTATTGGTGCTCCTGGAATACTTACCATGTTTGCAAGAACACCCCCATCTGATCCACGTAAAACAGTAAACGCCCCAAGCTGCCATGAATTAACTACCCAAACATTTTGGTTGGAGTCAATTGCAATTCCCACTGGAGTCAAACCAACTGCATAAGTTCCAACAACGGTTCCTGTCTCAATACTTATTTTTGAAACAGTATTATCCACGCTATTTGTAACCCAAATATTTCCTACTCCGTCAGCAGCAATCCCCTTTTGACTTGTTCCAACAGTAATCGTCCCTAAATTAGTTCCATCAGTACCTTTGTATTTAACTGCTTGGAATGGAGTATTTCCCCCTTGTGCCACCCAAATGTTTCTATCCGAACCATATGCAATTCCATAATAATATCTATTACTGGGACCTGCAAAGTGCGCAGTTGGAAAATCTTCCCCTGAAAAATAAATTGAACTCTTTGAAGATATTGATTCAGATTTACTAAAAGTTGCTGTCAAAGTTCCTGCTGAATTAAACACATATACTTTTGGAACTGCGCTTGCCCCAGAAACCCAAATTTTGTTATCTCTACTAACTGTAACCCCATAAGGATAATTTGTACTTGCTCCTGTTGAATAATTTCCAAGTAAAGTACAATCAGAGCCTCTTAATTTTAACACATTTCCATCCGTGTAACTTGCCACCCACACATTATTATCCTCATCAACTGCAACTCCATAAAATGTAATTGCTCTACCAGCATTGTAATAATAACTACAAATAGGATTTCCATTAGCCCCATTTAATTTTATTATATTATTATCCCCACTACTATTTGGAACCCAAGCATTTCCGTCAGAATCAAGTGCAATTCCATAAGCTCCATGGATTGAACCATTTGCATTGTAATCCCCCACAACACCATAAGTAGACGTATCCACTTTGAGTACTGAACTTCCTCTTGTAATCCAAGCATATGGTGTTGAAAGTGAGGTTATTAAAAAGTTTACAGATATCCACCTTCCTTCCCCGCTTGTTCCAACATTACCCGCAACATCAGTACAATTAACATCCCATCTATAGACATTCCCGCGCAATAAATTTCGTGTAAAAGTTATATTAACATCTTTTGCAGGATTTGAAATACCTGTCCCATTAATATCCCCACTTATAATAAAATTACAATCCCTAATTGTATTTGAATCACTTACAACAAAATTGAAATCAATTGAATTTGA
>CAZOCW010000254.1:0-1520 GCA_964578405.1 uncultured archaeon
AAGTACAAATTACCTTACTATTGCACTATGGCAAAGATTGTACTTAACATAATTAGCTCAAAAAATTATCTTTCGGGAGTGGCTAAAATATTAAAAAAATCATCTGGAAAAAATGTTGTGTATGTTACAACTAACAACATTTACACTACTATTCAGGATTCATTAAAAAAAGAGAAAGTAAATTCATCAAAAATATTTTTTGTTGATTGTGTTTCAAAAAGTCTTAACCCAAAAGCGGTTGATGCTCCTAATTGTATTTTTGTTGAAGGGGCAGGAAGTCTAAGTTCTATTAGTATTGCAATTAATGCAGCGCTAAACAGTATTACTGGTAAAAAAATATTGTTCTTTGATTCTTTAAGTGTTTTACTTTTATATCAGGATGCAAATACAGTTGCGAGATTTTCAAGTTTTGTTTTAAACAAAATGCGTTCGCTTGATGTGGATGCAGTTATACTTGCTTTAGATTCTGATTCGCAAAAGGATGTGTTAAAACACATAGAATCTTTAGTTGATGAAGTAATTCGTGGAGGGAAGTGAAATGGTTGAGATGATACTAGTACTACTGGGAGGTTTCGCTCTTGGATTACAGCTCTTAGCAGCGTACTTAGCTTACAAAATTTATAAATTTAATAGACTTTCAGGTTGGTGGCTAATAGTTTTATCAGCATTTGAACTTGAAGCATTACGAAGAGTTATACAAGTAATTAGTGATATTCAATTAACAGAGATTCCTGCGGGACTATTATTGGATCGAACAATGTTATTTGCAGTAAGTTTGTTTTTGAACATTGGATTAATGAGTATGTTATATAACTTCCAAAACTTTGACTTTTTGGAAAAGAAAGTATCTGAGAAAGTAAAGAAAATGAAAAAATAGTTTCTTTACTTTTTTCTTTTTTTTATTTTTAGTTTATTTAATTTATTAAGTTTGGTCCTTGAGGTAGCCATAAATAGCTTTGCTATTGCAATTTTTTGTATTGCAGTGATTTGATGAATTTTTTAGTAATAAACTCTGGTTCAAGTTCTTTAAAGTTTAGTTACTTTGAGGATGAAAATTGTGTTATTTCTGGGCTTTGCGAAGAACTTAACTCAGATAGATCGAGAATGAAGTGGGAAATTGGCGGAAAAAAAGAAGCAGAAAATGTAGTAATGCACACTCACAAGGATGCAATTAATGAAATACAGTCAAGACTTGGAGATAAAATAAATTTTGAAACAATTGAAGTAGTTGTTCATAGAGTAGTTCATGGTGGGGAAGAGTTTAGGTCCCCTTTAGTTGTAACAAAAGAAAATTTACAAAAATTAAATGAATTAAATTCATTAGCTCCCTTGCATAATCCTCCGAATTTACTTGGGATTGAAGTAATGATGGAACTTATTCCTAAAGCTAAGCAAATTGCAATATTTGATACAGCCTTTCATTCTACTCTTCCAGAAAAAGCTTTTCTTTATGGGATACCTTATGAATTTTATAAAAAGTATCACATTAGAAGGTTTGGGTTTCACGGTTCAAGTCATGC
>CAZOCW010000255.1:0-1516 GCA_964578405.1 uncultured archaeon
AAACAGAGTTTTGGTATTTAGACACGTTGAAAATGGAAGAAGTCCATTAATTGCGGTAAAAGTTGGAAGATTCTCAACTGATATGAAACCAAGTATGATAATTTTACACGGAATATTTACTGCTGAAAGACCAGTTGACCCAATTGCAATCAAAATCGCTGAAAGTGAAAAAATACCTTTAGTTACAACAGCAATGCCAATTGAAGAACTAACAAAAGTATTAAGCGAATTTGAGAAATAAAACTAATTTTATTATTATGCCTAATAAAGGAACTCCTCAAAGAAGAATGCTTGCAACTACTTTGAAGTTATTTAGAAGAGATCAAAGATTAGCGAAAGAAAAAACTAACTTATTTCTTTTATCCCCACGAAAAGAATTAATTTTAAGAAAACGAATCTCCTTGCAAAGTGTTGGAAATTTAGAGTTAGCAAGAATTTTAGCTAAACGTTCTCCACAGACTGAAAAAATAATAGCTAGATGGGCTACTGAAAGATCGAAAACAAAAGAAGAAGCTATTAAATTGCTTCAACAAAAAGCCAATAATATTAGCGGATATATTTATGCTAATGAAGAAAAAAAACAACTTCAAAGAATATTAAAATTACAACCAACTGAAATAGAGAACTTACATTACAACATTACAAACGGAATAAATTTAATCAATGGAATAAACCATTCACTAATTTTAATGGCTATTAAAGAACTAAAAGCATAATTTACATTTTGAAAAATTAAATTATTTCTTCTTAATAGAATAAGTGAATCTGTAAACTGGTTTGTTTCCAAATCCTCCACCGATTTGTTTTTTTGAAACAAGTAAATTAGTTTTGTAAAGTTTAGTTAATTTTCTTGCAACTTTAACTGCCCCTCTATTTGATCCAATCCAAAGATCGTGACCATTTTTTTCAGTCATAATTTTTATTGGAGCACTAAGTGAATCTTTTGGTTGTTCGTTCATTAGTAATTGTTTTGTTACTTCAAGCATTGCATCCGCTTCTTCATTATTTGTTGCTCGAAGTTGAATAATTGCTTCACGATAATTAGAAACAAGTTTCATACAAGAATCGCATGAAACTTTCTGTAAGAAAAATTCATCATTTTTTGTTTGCTTTACAAGAGTTCCTTCAAGAATACCTTCAACAGTTATTTTAGCGGAATAATCAATTTTTGTAATAGGCGTAATTTCAACAAATGTTTTTGGTTGCTCTATTGCGTGAAGAAGCTTTATTCTTGAAGCGATTTCATTAGCTACTAGTTCATCACTAGGATAAGTCCAACTACCCTTAATTCTTGCTTTCCCACATTTAACGCAAATGTCAATATTAATGTCTTTTAGTTCAAATAAGTCATTACGCTTAAGGTAGCACTCAGTGCACATACCGTGAACTAATGCATCGGTAGTTCTACCACACTTTACACAAAACTTTTCAAAACTCATAAACATTAATTGTTCCGCTAAGGTTAAAAATCGCTTTATGGTGAGTTCGTTTTAAGGGGCAACTCCATAGTGACTAA
>CAZOCW010000256.1:0-1516 GCA_964578405.1 uncultured archaeon
AGGTGAAGGTTCTTTCCTTCTTTACTTTCTGTTAAATATTCTGTGAAGTTCATTTGTTATAGTCCACATTCATCTTCTAATAATTTTTTAAAATCAGGATGTAATGTGCCTTGGAATTGTGGTTGTGGAGTAAATGCTCCTTTATAACGAATTTCTAAATCCAACAATGTTAAATTTCCTCGTTTTAATTGTAAGAAAATTTTTGCGGCTTCTGAATCACCTTTTTTCTCTTTGTTCAAAACTATCTCATACTTTTTATTTTTATACATCTCTTTAATTCTGGTTAATCCACATAAAGTAGTTTTTAATGGTAAAACTGTTGCTTTACCAATAGTAACATCACCTTTTGAACTAACATCACCAACACCAGTAACCAAAAAGAAATTAAATTTATACTTTCCTAAATTTTTAGCATCAATCTCTTTATATAAATTGACTTTTAGTATAATATTAATTAGTGAGTCAGCAAACAAATCTGCATTAGCATTTAAAACTTTTAAAAATTCTTTGAATAAAGGATTATTAGGTTCAGCAAGTTTCTTATTTACAAAATATCTCATTGATTTTGGATCTTTTGTAACATCTGCAAGGTAACCTTGCTTATGTGATGCATAACCTTTAGTATCAATGTATGAGCGGTCAAATAATTTTTTATCTCTTTGTTTAGCCTCAAACAATTCTTTACGACCAACAGGAGTTCTTTTCAATTGGTCAAAATTCTTAATATCTTGTTTCAATATAATTCTTTTTTCAACAGCCTCAATTACAAGACCAGAAAAATATTGAGCACGAACCTTTGCTAATTCTTCTTTAATACTATCAAATTGTTTTCCATCTAAAACAGAGTCAAAAGCTTTATTGATAAGGGTTGGTTCTCCGCCAGCTGCCTTTCTTTTCTTCTTTAAAGAGATTCCATAAAACATTTCTTTATTGGCTGTAGCAAGAACATCTGATGAATTATAATCTTCAAACCCATAAGCACTTACTCTAAACTTCTCAACTTCTTTAGGCCAAACATTTCCTGTCATATAGATTGTAGGCAAAGCTTTTTTACCACCAGATTCTCCGTTTTTAGCTAGATAATCTCTAACACCAATCGCAGCTGAAATGCCTCCAGCTAAATCTTTAATTGCTTCGGAACTATTAGGATTAAGCAAATCAGTAAATCCTTTTTCTATTGTTGGACTTCCAAACTGCACAGTTTTGTTACTTGGAGATTTTATTTTCTTCTTAGCATCATTCATCAACTGTTTTAAACCGGCTGCATCTTTAGAATAATCCAACAACACATTGGTTGGATACATTAGGGCAGCTGCCATCATTATTTCTGAAGCTTCATAAGCCATTTAAAATACTCCGTTTTTAGTTTATTAGGAGTATTTATGTTAACACAATTAACGAATAATGTCAATGGGTTTATCACCAGTCCAAACTTCCATTTCTGTTCTCAATCGGTTCTCAGCCTGAAGTGTTGTATATCTACTACAAGCCTTTTTTCTCCACCATTCTACTAGAT
>CAZOCW010000257.1:0-1515 GCA_964578405.1 uncultured archaeon
CTTTTTTTGGCAATTCAGGGGTTGGGATTTCTTTTTTTAATATTCTTTCTTTTGGAGCCGCAATTTCGCTACTAGCTTTTGGAGCAGTTAGTTCTTTTGGAACTTCATAATTTGTTTCTCCTTTTGTGAGTTCTTTAACAGAATTTATTTGAGTAAATATTTTTTGTTCTTCCTCAAGTGCTTCATTTTTTTTATTTTGAGGATTTAATTTCAAATTAGCAGGATTTTTGTTAGGGATAAAACTGCTTTGTTTTGGAGTTTCTTGAGGTTGTTGTTGATTAAATGAGCCATCTTGCCCCATTGTTAATCTTTTTAGTTCATTTAGTCCTTTTTCATCAGTTGTATTTTGGGTTGGAGTTGGTGGATTTACCTCAGTTATTGGCTTTTCTTCTGGCTTGTCTTTCTTTTGCCCAATGAACGGAAGGAAACCCATTTTGTACCACTTTTTTGTGAGAAAATTTTATGAATATTACTTCTTTCTTATTTATAAAAGTGGCTTTTGTCGTTCTTTTTGCTTTATTTGTTCTATTTTTTTAGTAGAGTCCTTTCTTGAGAGTGTTTTGTCTTTTGCTTTGGTTGAAGGTTTAATAATGAGTTTGTTTCTTAGTAGTGCATGACTCAGGAGTTTTCAATTACTGACGAGCAAATGAAAAAGTTTGAGGAATTGCTCGCAAATAAACAAAAAATTTCAGAGTCTGTTTCAAAGCAAGAAGCAAAGTTTGATGCATTCTCTTCTCTTGCTGGTTCTTCAAGAGTACTTTTTGATTTGAAAACTAAATTACCTTTTACTTTTAAGGGGCAAGTTTTGGTTTCTTGCGATTCATCTAATTCAAAAGATGTTTTGCTTGGTTTGGCTAAGTTTGTTATTCAAAGTAACCAAAAACCAGTTTTTGTTTTAATGAACTATAATTACAAAACTATTCAAGAAGCTCTAAAAGCGGATGGAGTTACTGCGGATTATATTATTGTGGATACAGTGGCGAAAGGGATTTCTCTTGTCACTGATAAAGATAATATAATTTTTGTAGATTCGCTAAGAAATTTAACTCAAATTCAAATAAAATTAATTAATATTCTTGAATACAATAAAAATGTCTCTTTTATTTTTGATTCGCTTGGCGTATTAAATCTTTATCATGAGGATGAAGTAGTTTTCAAGTTTATTTATTCTCTAACAAAAATTCTTCACAAAGAGAATGCGAATGGATTTTATATTTCGAGTAAAAAAACTCTTGCTCCAAAACTTGCTCAATTCTTTGATGAATCCATTGAACTAAAGAAGTATATCTAAAAATTGGATATTTCTCTATATTTTGGGGGATTTAGTGGGTTTTCCCTTAATGTGAAATTATTAAATACTTCAATTTTATCTATTAGTGCATGTATTCGCCTAGAAAAGTTACTTACCCTTTGTTTATAGTTATTTTTTCTCTTTGCTTTTTTGGAATACTTTTCTTAATTTTTTTTAACCAAGGATTAAGTGTGAGAGATGCTTCTGTTTCGGTTTCTGGTAGT